>CAKQEI010000040.1 GCA_934230115.1 uncultured Prevotella sp.
TCCACAGCCCTGATAAGGTTGGCTTCGGTGCGCTCGTCGAGACGGTCGAAGAAGTCGGTGATGTCCTTGTCGCTCTGCTCTCCTCGTCCCAGTTGTATATAGGCAAGCAGTTCGGTTTTGGTCATGTGGAAAGTGGCAAGCACTCGGTTGATTGTAGTGTGATAGTCGGCATTTTCGCATTGCATACCTCGTATGCCTCTTCTTATCATTTCGCCCAACACACACGTGAACATCTCCACAACAATGAATATCACTACTATCTGTTTATTAAATCCTCCGTCGGTGTATAGATAAGCAAATACGATTGTGACAATACTTATTATGGCTATTATCGTTGGTATATGTCTGACGACAGCCATAACAAGATAGATGATGAGGGCGAGCGAAATAATCTGGTTGAACAATATAGTCTGTTCAAAACCCTCAGGACGTTCAACAGCCATATACACAATGCGAGCACTACCGGTCAGCTGTGTCAACAATCCAAACGTGGATATAGCCATCTTTAACGACATGCGACGCGTCATATACAAAACAAACAGCACCACTGTCATCAACCACATCAGAGCTGATATAACATACAGTATGCCGCTGCCGCGTCCTACTATTCCCATGATGTGCATAGGCACACCAGCCACTATCACCGTCAAACTGAGCGTCAAGAATATGATAAGACACAGACGCTGCTGCCAGTTGTTGCTGCGATGGTCGAGAAATCTGGTTAGTCGTTGTATAATTTTTGATTTCATTCTTTTTTGAATTTTGACGCTACAAAGGTAGCCTTTTTTCATGATTTTACGCCTTTTTACCCCACTTTTTACGTCTCTTTACGTTATTTTACGGTTGTGTATTTTTTGCCTTAATGCTATTTTAAACTAATTTTGCAATTTAGAATAATAAAAACATCAAATAACAGAACTATTGAAAGTTAAATCAACAAACATAATTAATAACGAAAAAAAACATAAAGAATATGGATAAGAAAAAGTATCATAAACCGCAAATCTTTTCGCTACCATCGCCGCATCAACAGCCTTAGTGCAAATACCGCAAGGCTACTTACTAAAAAAGGACCGCTGTTCTGATTAATAGAACAGCGGTCCTTTTTTAGTGTATGTTGCGTAATGTTGAAATTACTTCATCATCTCGTTGAACTCGTCAAGAGTAACCTCCTTGTTGTTGAGAGTTACTGTAGCCTTGATAGCGGCAGCAAGCTTAACGTCGATAGCACGCTCTACGAAGTTGTCTACAGCCTCGCGCTTCTTGAGGAGCTCGTTAGCGTAGTTCTCTACGTACTCGTCAGGAACGTTGGTCATGCCATACTGAGCGAACTGCATGCGAGCCATCTCGATGGCAGCTGCCTTAACGTCAGCATCCTCAATCTTGATCTCGTTAGCCTTAACGAGCTGCTCCTTGATGAGGTGCCACTTGAGCTGCTTGATGCTCTCTGCGTAGTTCTTCTCTACGAAGTCCTCACCTTTCTCCTTGTTGTTGAGGAGCATGATGCGCTTGAGAAGTGCGTCTGGCCATGTCAACTCGCCAACCTTCTCCTCGCAGTATGAGCGAACGTCGAGCATGAACTTGTAGTCGGAGTTGGTCTCGAGCTGTGGCTTGAGGCTCTCAGCGATCTTGTTGCGGAATTCCTCCTCGCTCTTCACGTTGCCCTCGCCAAATACCTGGTCGAAAAGCTCCTGATTGAGCTCAGCCTTCTTGAAGCGCTGAATCTCTGTGATCTGATAGCTGAAGTTTGACTCAAGATCCTTGGCAACCTCGCGGTCGATCTTGAGGAGTGCTGAAATCTCAGCCTCGCCCTCTGGATAAGCCTTGCGTGGGTTGAAGGTGATGATGTCACCAGGCTTAGCGTTCTTGAAGAGGTCCTTCTGCTCGTCAACCTTGATGTATGAAGGCATAAGAACAGCACCCTCAACAGTGATGCCACCTTCCTTGGTGTTGCCCTCAGCGTCGAGCTCACGGAGATCGCCCTTGAGCATGTCGTTCTGCTCAGCGTCATACTCCTCAGCCTTCTCGTACTTGCCTGCACGGCTCTGGAACATCTCAACCTGCTCGTTGATGAGGTTGTCGTCGGCCTTGATTGTATAGTAGTCAATCTTGTTGCGGCCGTCGAGAGTAACCTTAAACTCAGGAGCTACAGCGATGTCGAATACGAATGTGTAAGGAGCTGGCTTCTCGATGTCAGCCGGAGTCTCCTGCTTGTCAGAAGGCAGAGGCTCGCCGAGCATCTGGATGTTGTTCTCCTGAATGTACTTGTAGAGCTGCTCGCCAACGAACTTGTTGACAGCGTCGTAGCGTACAGATGCGCCAAACTGACGCTTGATCAAACCCATAGGAGCCTGGCCCGGACGGAAACCAGGAACGTTAGCCTTCTTACGATAGTCCTTCAAAGTCTTCTCGACAGAGTCTTTGAAATCTGCTTCTTCGACTGTGATAGTCAACAGACCATTCACTTTGTCGGGATTTTCAAATGAAATGTTCATTTTCTTGTTTTAATGTAGAAATTTATATATTGTTATTTATATGCAGTTTTGGCACGTTTGTGCAAAATTACACATTTTTTATATATATACGATACTCTGTAGCGAAAAAAAGTGTGGGATTTTTGCGAATTTAACAAATTATCAACGGTGTGAAGTATAATTCATATTTTTTTGGTAAATTTGCAGCTGACTGTTAACCCTACCTATTATATTAAATAAAAAGAAAGATGAAGCATTTCATATTGGCGATTGTGGCATTTCTTGTGTCAGTAGATTGTTTAGCCCAAAGTAGTATACTTGGTAAATATAATGTAAGCTATTTGAACATGACAGCAGGAATGCCTACTAATTATGCCGACGACATATACCAAGACTCCTATGGATTCATGTGGATAAGTACACATGGAGGTGGACTTGTGCGCTATGACGGCTACAAGGTGACGAGTTTCGGCTATACTGCTTCGCCTATAGCATTGCGCAGCAATAGTTGCCGCAATGTGAGCGAAGACCGTTTCCATCGTCTTTGGATAGCCTTTGAGGAAGGACCGCAGGTGCTTGACCTTGAGACTATGCGGCCAGTTACGCCATCATGCACTAATTCTGCTATTGCCGAACATTTGCATCGGGTGTTGGATAGGGCGTGTATACGTACTTATTGCGATTCCAAAGGATGTATTTGGATAACTACTACTACCGAAATCCTGCGCATCGCATTCGATGAAGTAGGAAAGGTGAATTCTATTTTGTCAATACCCATATCTACTGCTGTACCAGAGTTTGGCATGTGTGATGTTTATGGTCGCGGCTCGGTTGTGGTGTGCAATAACGGCAAGGTGAGTGAAATAGCCGTTAGGCAGGGAGAGCTTGTAGCTAATGATCTCTCAGCCATGTTCGCACCGTTAGGGACACGCTATGCTGGAAGCATAATCAGATATAACAACAAAATATGGCTTGCCACTAATGATGGATTGTTTTGTAGTGATGGTCGACAGTTTTATTCCTACGACTCGTGTCATACATTGCAGCACAATGTAGCAACGTGTCTTGCTGTGTCGCCAGAGAACCGTTTGCTCGTAGGAACTCTGTGTGGTGTAGACATCATCGACGATCGTACTGGTGGTGTGGAGCATTGGAACAGTATGAGTGTGGTGAATCCTCTAAGCAGCAACTTTGTGAATTCGTTGTTTGCTAATAACGGACAGATATGGGTCGGTACAGAGTTGGGTGGTGTGGTGAAACTTGTGCCGCGTCAGTTACAGATAACATACTATACCAACAATCCCGACGATTCTACATCGTTAGCTCACAATGCAGTGAACGCAATGTGGGCAGCTCCAGATGGTTCGCTATGGGTAGGTGTAGTAGAGGGTGGATTGAATTGTTTGCGTCCTGGGGCTAAAGGCTTTATACACTTCAGAACCGACAATTCTAATCTTCAACACAATTCTGTTTCAACACTTGCTGCCGATGCTGACGGTAATCTGTGGATTGGTACTTGGGGTGGAGGAGTGGCTGTTGTCAATCCCATTCATCCCGACAACATTTGGCGATTATCTGTTGACAATGTCCATCAGCCGATGCTAACGTTTATCGGTGCCCTTGCCTATGATAAAATAAATCATGGCATGTGGATAGGTGCCAACGAGGGACTGTTTTTCTACAATCTTAATACTCGAAAACTTGAGGATCCCTTCCCAAGCTGTCGAGACATTAGGGGATGTATCGGTAGCTTGATAACCCGCGATGGTAATCTTATGGTGGGTTGTTTGCGTGGAATGGTGACTGTGGACCTTAAGTCGCGTCGTGGTGGCAAGCGTTTTTTCACAGCCCATCACCAGCCTTATAAGCTTGACCGTCCTCAAAGCCGAATTTTCGATAAGATAATATCTTTTTGTCAAACACGCGACGGAAAGATATGGATGGGCAGCAATGGTTATGGCATGTACTGCCTTACGCACAGTAAGGATGGTAAGCAAAAGATAGAGACATTTACAACTGCCGATGGACTTGCCAACAATTCTGTAACGGGTATTGTCGAGGACAATCAGGGGCGTTTGTGGTTGACTACGGCTTATGGCTTGTCTATATATAATCCTCACACTCGCCAGTTCAGCAGCTACACTGAAGCCGACGGATTGCTTTGCTCGCAATTCTATTATAATGGTGCCATACGCGACAGTAAAGGTACAATTTATCTCGGCACAGAGCGTGGAATGATGGCGGTAAAGGGCTTGAGCAATGTGAACAATCAGAAATACAATCTGCGTTTCACTGAACTGAGTGTGAACAATATGCCAGTGTTTGCAGGAAGTCGACACCTCAGTCGCAATGTTGCCACAGCCCGCAAGATATACTTACACGAGAGTGACCGTTCGTTTACTATCAGTTTCTCTGCCCTCAACTTCTCGGGAGAAAATCAGGGAGAATATAGCTATCGTATGAAGGGTTACGAGGATGAATGGGTTAAGTTGCCGCCAGGACAACACAGTGTGCGCTATTCTACGCTGCCAGCAGGCTCATACGAGTTTGTTGTGAAATATTCGCCATATATAGGTTCGGATAATGAGCAGACTATATCAATAGGTGTAAGCGTAAGGCCATACTTCTATAAGAGTTGGTGGTTTATTGTTATATTAATAATATGTGGAGCTACAGTTGTTAGGTATGTATTCCTTCGCCGTATGGAAAAAATGCGCGAGCGTGAGGTTAAGTCGCTTTATCAGCCCATTGAGGAAGCGTTGATGGAGAGCGAAGAGCCTGGAGAACTGCAATCGCGCATAAAGTCGATACTCGAAAACCAACGCCGATATAAGGAAAGTCAGCAAAAGACCATTGAAGCCGACCGTAAGGAGGTGGAAGCAAATGAACGTCCGTTTATGGAGATGGTTATGGATATTATGGAACAAAACTATAGCAACTCTAAATTTGGTGTGCAAGAGCTTGCTGACGCAATGGGCATAAGTCGTATTATGCTTAGTAAAAGGTTGAATTCGGAAACCGGACTCCCCACTTCGCAATTTATACGCAACTATCGTATCGACATAGCTAAACGTATGCTTAAGGAGAATGTAGCCAATCGTAATATCACCGAAATAGCCTATCGTGTGGGCTTTAACGACCCAAAATACTTCACTCGCTGCTTCACAAAGCTCTATGGTGTAGCACCCTCTGCATATAAGGGTGAATAACGCAAAGAGTAATAATTAATCATCCACTATATACAAATCTGTCCACGTAGTTGATTTATGTCATTTCTCCTGTGTGGGTACACAATAGGTGGACAAATCCGTAAATATGGTAAAATCAGCATGTTTACGGTATTTGTCCACCTTTTTTATCTCATTTATCCACCTATGAAGGCCCGAATAAGTGTAATTTTGCCACTGAAAAATAACGAGTGCAACAATATGTACTTGCATCTCGCTTGTTATGCGATCTTTAATATTTACCTTATACCAATAACTGTAATCACATTGTCTAAGAACATAGAGACACGATGGATGTAAAGAAAGTGGATTACTGTCATGGTCCACTTTCACATCTATACTAAACAATTATTGAAAGGTATATATTAACCCGTGAACATTAAATCGAAAAAATAGAACTAATAAAATAAACCTAAATTCCAAAACAATGAGGAAAGAATTATTCTCAATGATGTTATGCCTCGGCGCTGTGGGTGGTGCGACAGTAGTTGCTCCAATCCATGCTAATGCAGCCGTAGCACAAGCCCCCACCATTAAGGTGCAGGGACAGGTTGTTGACGAGACTGGTGCTCCGCTTATGGGTGCATCTGTCAAGGCAAAGAATTCAAAAGTCGGAACAGTCACCGACATGGATGGTAATTTCTCGTTGGATGTTGATGCCAACGCCACTCTTATTGTAAGCTATCTTGGTTACAAGACAAGCGAGGTTGCTGTTCGCAGCCGCGCAATCATCGAAAAAATACAGCTTTCTCCCGACAACAACGTGCTTGAGCAGGTTGTTGTGGTAGGTTATGGTACTCAGAAGAAGGCCGACCTTACTGGTTCGGTAGCAATTGTCAATGCTGAGGAGATGAAGAAGGTTTCCAACTCCAACATTTCTACAATGCTCGAGGGTAAGGTTGCCGGTGTTCAGATTACTTCTGACGGTCAGCCTGGTGCCGACCCTTCTGTACGTATCCGTGGTATTGGCTCTTTCGGTAGCACATCTCCGCTTTATGTTATCGACGGTGTGCCTATGGGTACTACTATCCGTGACTTTTCTCCTAACGATATCGAGACAATCCAGATTCTTAAGGATGCTTCGGCAGGTGCCATCTATGGTTCACGTGCTGCCAATGGTGTGGTTATTATCACAACCAAGAACGGTAAGAAGGATCAGCCGGTTAAGGTGAACTACTCTGGTTATTTTGGTGCTGACGTTATTCCTGGTGATGTTTACGACATTATGGATGCCGATCAGTATAGCAACTATATCGGTCAGGCTTGTGCCAACTCTGGTACAACACTTCCTGGTGGCTACAAGATGGGTGAGGATGGTCGCTATCACTTCCAGGACAACACCAATACCGATTGGTTTAAGGAAGTCTTCAAGACTGGTATCCGCCAGAACCACAATGTAGCATTGAGCGGTGGTAGTGCCAACAGCACATATAATGTGTCGCTCGACTACTTCAACCAGAAGGGTACTCTCGAAGGAGCAGGTCCTAACTATGAGCGTTATACAGCTCGTGTGAACAACACAATGGACACTAAGTTCATAAAGTTCCGCACAAGCCTTGTGTTCTCTCACTCTAATCAGGACAACATGGGTCTGTCAAACGCAGGCGAGTATGTTCAGGGTCTTTATGGCGATGTAACCAACGTGCTTCGCGGCACATTGCTCATGCAGCCTACTATCAAGGCTTACGACGAGTCAACTTGGGTGCTTGACGATAAGGTGGGAGCAGCCAACAACTATCGCTACGATGCTTATGGTTATGGCGTCTACTATGACAATGTTCATGGTGATATCTCAGCCTCTAACCCGTTGCTTGTAAATAATATGTTGCAGCGCAACACTATTGTTGACCGTTTCGTAGGAACAGCATCTGCAGACGTAGACCTCTTCAAGATGGTTGGTCTGAAATTCAAGAACCACGGCTTGCACTACAACATCAACCTCTCTTACAGCAAGACAGAGGCTAAGGACAAGACATGGATTCCTGCATGGATTCAGTCAAACCGTGTTTATCTTGACAAGTCGAACGAACGTCTTACCAAGGGTTCACGCAACTACTCTGATGCTCTTATTGAGAACACTCTCGTATATGATGGTCACTTTGGCAAGCACAACCTCAACCTTCTTGGCGGTTTGACTTATGAGGAAGAGAACACCAACCTGCTCACTGGATGGGGCATCAAGTTCACAGAGCCTTACTACCTCCAGCTTCAGAATGCTGCCAACACATATTCGGAGTCATACGAGTATCGTCACTCGCTCGCTTCATACATTGGCCGTCTGACCTACAACTACGATGAGAAATATTTGCTCTCGGCTGTAGTTCGTCGCGACGGTAGCTCACGTCTTACCAAGGATATCCGTTGGGGCACATTCCCATCAGTATCTTTAGGATGGCGTCTTGACAAGGAGAAGTTCTTCCCCGTAAGCAAGAAAATCATCAACATGGCTAAGATTCGTGCCAGCTATGGTGTGCTCGGTAATGAGAACATCGGTGAGTACATGTACATGGCCACAATGAAGCGTAATAACATGACCTATAGCTTCGGCAACAACGTAGTTACTGGTTCTGCTGTTTCAGAGTTCGTAAACAAGAACATCGCTTGGGAGAAGAAGAAGTCAACCAATATTGGTATCGACCTCGCTATGTTCAACAACCGCTTCGAGTTCACAGCTGAGTGGTATAAGAACCGTTCAGAGGATCTTCTCTACGGAGTGCCAGTGCCAACACAGACTGGTGTGGCTAACGCAACTGTTACAATGAATGCTGCTTCTATGGACAACAGCGGTTTCGAGTTCTCGGCAACTTATCGCAACCACGATCATCCGTTCAAGTATGATGTTTCTGCCAACATGAGCACATTGAAGAATAAAGTGACATCGCTTGGTTTCGGCACAACATCTTACATCACTGGTGCTTACGCAACATACGTTGGTCAGGAAATTGGACAGTTCTACGGATGGGTTTATGAGGGTATTGCCCGCACTCAGGACGACCTTAACAACCACGCCACACAGCAGGGAGCCAATGTGGGTGACTGCCTCTACAAGGATATCTCAGGTCCTGACGGCACACCTGATGGCGTTATTGATGCTTACGACCAGACAGTTCTTGGTAGTGGTCTGCCAAAGGTTAACTTCGGTTTGAGTGCTCACATGGAGTACAAGAACTTTGACTTGAGCATTTCAACCTACGGTGTGCTTAACTATCACGTGAGCGATGATATCTACAACAGCCTTAACTCATGCTACGGCTGGGGCAACAAGGATGTGGCTATGGCAGACGCCAACCGCTTCTCTGCCGACGGTTCTACATATCTCTCAAGCGTGCCACGCACATACGCTGCCAACAAGGCAACATTGGCTTGGAACGACCTCTTCAGCTCTCGCAAGATACAGAATGCAGCCTATTGGAAGATTGCCAACGTGGAGCTTGGCTACAACTTCCCCGACCAGTGGTTCAAGGGACTCGTGAGTGGAGTACGTGTATATGTTTCTGCTCAGAACCTCTACACCTTCACTGGCTATAAGGGCTACAATGTCGACTATGCCGGTGGCACCTTCACTCCGGGTTACAATTTCTGCTCATTCCCGAGTGCAAGAAGCTTCATGGCAGGTCTGCACTTCACATTCTAATAAAAACAATAACTAATAAACGTAAATCCAATTATGAAACTATATAATTATGCTCTTGCAGCATTTCTTGGTTTGAGCGCAATGTCGCTGACATCTTGCGAGGACAAGTTGGAGCTTACCAACCCCAACCAGCAGACCACCGATAAGTTCACTTCCGACGATCTTGAGGAGTGTGTCATTGCTGCTTACAACCATATACGTATCGAAGGCTCGACTGGTCGTGTAGGCTATACTATCGACCTTAACCGTGGCGACGAGGTGTGGAACGCATCTCAGGTCTGGTACCTTGAGTTCGACAACTACAATGCACCTATCACTAATGAGATATCCGAGTGGCCATGGCGTGAGGCTTACTACACCATCAACGTGTGCAACTTTATTCTCTCGCGTACTGGTGAAGATGATTCAGCTCTTTCGGAGAGCATGAAGCGCATTAAGGGACAGGCTCTCTTCCTTCGTGCATTCTCTTACTACAACCTCGCTGGTTACTATCAGAACGTGCCACTCATCACCGACTATAACACCTATTCTACACTTGATGGTTTGTATGGCGAGAACAGCACATATGATAAGGTACTCGACCAGGTGGAGGCCGACTTCAAGGAGGCTATGACCTTGTTGCCATCACGTGATGAGGGTGGCGAATGGGCTAAGGGTCGTGCCACATGCGGCTCTGCAGCAGGCTATTACGCACGTGCACTTATGCAACGTCATAAGTACAGCGAGGCTCTTGCAGTCTTGAAGGACATCATCAACAAGAAGTATGGCAAGTATACTCTTATGGCAAACTACGGCGACAACTTCCGCGAGGGTTCTGCCTACGAGAACAATGCCGAGAGCCTCTTCGAGGTGCAGTATCTCGACTATGGCACTCAGGGTACAGACGATGAGTGGACTCCGGTAAACACCTCGCCTAACGCCACTCAGGGACATGCCGTAGAATCGAACCTTTGTCCTGGACGCTTCGGTGGTTGGGCCGACCTCTCAGCTTCGCCATGGCTCTATCAGCTCTTCAAGGGCGAGCGCACAACAGCAGGCAAGCTCGATCCGCGTCTTTATTGGACACTTTGCACATACGAGAAGGATTGGGAGGGCTTTGAGAACGGCAATGTTGCTTACACTCAGCAGATTACTCCGAAGGACACACTCGTTACAAACAATATCAACGGTGGTATTCCTATTGCAAAGTGGACAAATATCCGCACCAATCTCTACAGCACAGTAGTCACAGGTCTTCACTGTGGTATCAATCTCCGCATGATGCGCTATTCAGACGTGTTGCTTCGTGCTGCAGAGTGCGAGAACGAGGTTAACGGTCCTACACAGCAGGCTATCGATTGGATTAACGAGGTTCGCCATCGTGCAAATCTTGCAAATCTTAAGCTCGCTGACTTCGACAGCAAGGACAAGCTCTTCGAGCAGATTGCCAATGTCGAGCGTCCTAAGGAGTTCGGTTGTGAGTTTGGTCGTGGTTTCGACCTCATCCGTTGGGGATTCTTCTATGACTCAAGTCGTCTGCAGCAGTTGAAGGAGCATAGCGTAGTGCGCCTCGGCATCAACTTCTTGCCTACAGATCCTGTTTCTTATTCTGAGTATGGAAGCGACGACAAGGTTATAAGTCCGGTTGACTACTTCGTTCCTGGTCATGAGTTCCTGCCAATCTCGCAGAATCTGATGAACAACAACCCGAACCTTGTAGGCAACTCAGCCAACAACTCTACCGACAACACTTCTTATTTCAAGGAGAATGGTTGGACTGTTCATCCGGTTGTTAATCTTAACAAGTAATCCGGTTGTAATTTTCAGCAATCATATATAGAGTGGTACGGTTTCAGACCGTACCACCTATAAACACCTAAATCATAACAATCATTTTTAGCAAATACAATTATGAGACATATAAGCAAATTGGCATCAGTATTCTGCGCCGCCGCTTTGGCAATGACCGCGCTTACTGGATGCGAGGGCAGCGACATATTCAGCATTAATGGTCCCGACTGGATCTCAGAGCGCGCTGACTCAATAGCCAACGCCGGCAAGGGCGAGGCTCCAAAGATTTCGCCTACAACACTTGGCAACAGAGATTGCTCATCGGCATGGTGGGAAGCACATCTCGACCAGGACATCAAGATTGAGAGCAATAAGGTTTACTCCACAACCTTCACAAACTACACTTCTGGAGCCAACAACTGGAACAACTATGTGGTTGTGCTCCGCAAGTCAGACAAGACAGAGTATTGCTGCCTCCGTTCCGACGACTATGGATGGGGCGACAGCTATGCATCAATCACTCACTCCAACACCGCTTCTGGTGACTGGGCAGGATGGCTTGCTCAGATGAACGGTGCCAAGGTGACAGTAACAGTCACCAACTATGGCGACAACACTTGCGACGTTGTGGCTGATGTGGTAGGCACTGAAGGCTTGGTTTCTCAACAGAAATATACTGGTATTCCAGTTGAGTCAGCCGACCTTTATCTTGACTTCACCGTTGACGGATGCTGCTACGTGTTCGACAAGGAAGAGGTTGACGTGACAGACGCTGTTGACCAGCAGCCCGTTTCTATGGAACTCACTAATGTTCCTGCCGAGGTGAATCTTGGTACCGACCTTAATGATTTCACATCGCAGATTAAGGCTCAGGTAACCTACGACGGTGGAACAGTTAAGGAAGTTGCTTCAAGCGACCTTTCATTCATGGTTGTTCCCGACTTCAATTCTCTTGGCGACAAGTACATCGTTGCTACTCTCAACAAGACTCTCCTCAACAAGCAGGCTGACAAGACTATCAACGCAAGTGCAGCCTTTAAGGTTGTCGACACTCCAGTGGCTGTTGAGATCGTAAGCAAGCCAAAGCACACCAACTACTACATCTACAACTCAAGTGCAATACTTGGTGTGGAGCGTACATTGGCTTTCGATACTGAGGGTCTTGAGGTGAAGGGTACTTATCAGGACGGACGTACTGAGATTCTCGACAACTCTAAGCTCACATTCTCTACTGTTCCTGCAACAGTTGGTGAGCATAAGGTTGTGATTACTGCCAATGGAGGCAAGACAGCTGAGGTTACAGTCAAAGTGAATGAGTCGAAGGTGACAGCCGTTACTCCTGATCCTACATCACTCGGTGCAGCTGACTGTTCTTCTGCATTTTGGTCGGTATTCACCGACGATATCAAGGTTCCGGCAGGAGCAACACGCGAGTTCAACTTCACCAACTATACTTCAGGTGCAGGCAACTGGAACAACTACGTGGTTATCCTCCGCGATGCAGCCAAGACAGCACCCGAATACGGTGTGGTGCGTGCCGACAACTACGGTTGGGGCAATGGCTACGAAGCATGCAAAGCCATTGGTACACAGCTTGATTCATACGCCGACTGGGCATCATGGCTCGCTGCTATGAACGGAGCAAAGGTTAAGCTCTACGTCACCAACTGCAACAATGGTACTGCTGATATCCAGGCTATAGTTACAGGCAACGACGGCACAGAGACCTATCAGTCTTACCTTGGCATCAACACTATCAATCCGAGCGACCTCTATGTGTCGTTCACAGTTGACGGAAGCCATCTTGTGTTTGGTTCGGCTGCTGCAAAAGTAAGAAGACATAAGTAGTAAATCTCATAAAGCCCACCTTCGGCCCCTCCCTACGGGGGAAGGGCTGGGGGTGGGGTTTCTCAATTTATCCCTAAATATGAAAAATCTATTACTCCCCATATTTGCTCTGTCGGCTCTGTCAGCCTCGGCACAGACCCAACTGAGCGACGCCGACCTTACTGGTGCTTACAGCTCACGCCAGTACAACAAGCGTGTCGTTTGCCACGACCCTTCCATCGTGATTGATGATATTTCCAATCCTTCCTCGCCCACATATTATATATATGGCTCGCATTTGGGCAAGGGCAAGACCACAGCCGAGCTGAATTATCAGGACTGGACTGTATTTAAGGCCGACGAGAGCAATGCCACCGCCACCAACAGTCTGTTCTGCAACACAAGCGGAAATCTTGTAAACTATTCCAACGCCTACAGCACCCACGCCATAACATCGGTGAAGGACTGCACGGGCAAAACCGTCACCTTCGGCAATTTCGACGCTCACGGTTGGCAGAAGAATGGCAATACCGTGAAGGGAATGCAATGGGCACCCGATGTCATCTACAACAAGACGATGAAGAAGTGGTGCATGTACATGAGTCTGAATGGCGACAACTGGTGCTCAAGCATTGTCTGCTTCACAAGCGACAACATCGAGGGACCGTGGAAATATCAGGGTCCGGTGGTGTTCTCAGGTTTCTTTGGTAAATACGCCCACAACTCCTATGCTGCTGCCGAGGATTGGAAGAACACGGATTTTGCAATAGCTACTGGCGAAACCTCTTTGCCACAGCGTTATAATGTGGGTGACAAGTGGGGTTCGTTCTGGCCCAACTGCATAGACCCATGCGTGTTCTACGATGATGATGATAATCTCTGGATGAGCTACGGCTCATGGTCGGGTGGCATTTTCATGCTGAAGCTCGACAAGAGCAACGGTTTGCGCGACTATACTTATACCTTCCCGTATGAGGTGAACGGCAAGGCTGCCACTCCAGGTTCTGCAAGTGCCAACACCACAAGCGACCCTTACTTCGGCAAGAAGATAGCTGGTGGCTACTATGTGTCGGGTGAGGCAAGCTACATCGAGAAGATAGGCTCTCACTATTTCCTCTTCATGAGCTACGGCGGACTGACAAGTACTGGTGGCTATCAGATGCGTGTGTTCCGCTCCGACAATCCTCAAGGACCATACGTCGACTGCAACGGCACATCAGCAATATTCAACCGTTATCTCATGAACTACAGTTCCACCACAGCCGACAACCGTGGCGTGCTGCTCTTTGGCGGCTACAAGTGGGACCCCATGTCGGGTGCTGAGATAGCCCAGGGTCACAACTCTGCCTTCACAGACAAGCAGGGCCGCTCGTTCGTGGTCTATCATTCTCGTTTCAGCAATGGTGGCGAGGGCCATGAGGTGCGTGTTCATCAGCTCTTCCTCAACGATGAGGGTTGGATTATGGCTGCTCCGTTTGAGTTTGACGGCGAGACCATCACCAACAACGATATTGCAACAAAGGCTTCCATCGCTGATAGTGAGATTGCTGGCGACTACCAGTTCCTCCGCCATGAATACGGACAGAACACGGCGGGCAAGGCTTTTGAGATTCCAGTAAATATCCGTCTCAATGCCGACGGCACAATCTCTGGTGCCGAGGAAGGCACTTGGCAGCGCACAGCAGGCACCGACTTCATCAACCTTACCATCGATGGAGTTGTTTATCGTGGAGTGCTTGTTCGTCAGACCATCGACTATACCAACATTCCTGCCATTGCCATCTCTGCCCTGTCTTCGTCAAGTGGCTCTACAACAATGGGTCAGAAGTCTTACACCAAGCAGCAGGAGGTATGGGCTGTCAAGGCTGACGCCAAGGCTGCCATCAAATATACAGTCAATAAGATAGCCCTTCCCTTCGACGACGGTACTGTTCTTGAAGAGGCCCCAATATTGCCTACTGAGGGCAAGCTTGGCACCAACATCTCTTGGACTTCAAGCGATGAGTCGATTCTCACAGCCGACGGCAAGGTGAGAGGTCAGGGCGAAGTGACCATGACTATGACTGTGACAAAGGACAACTATGCATACTCCAAGGACTATACATTTGCTGTTGAGGCTGAAGCCGAGGAAGAATCTCCCGTATACTATCCTGAGTCGATGCAGAAGAACACTTCGGCTACATGGTGGACCAACTTCTCTACCAAGTACTTCACTTTGAAGAAGGGTGGAAAGGCTGAGCTTAAGTTCTACAACTACAGTAACAAGCAGAAAAATTGGAACAACTGGTGTCTTGTGGCTGCCAATGCCGAGCGTGGTGCTGCCGGTTATGCTGAGCATTTCGTGCTTCGCAACGACAACTACGGATGGTTTACCACTGCTGGTGGCAATACTGCCGACAACTCTTCCAATGTCGACTTCACTCTCAGCAGCGACTACAACTGGGATACTTTCGCCGACGACATGAATGGTTCGTTGGTTGACATGAATGTGGAGTTTACCTCAGGCAATGTGGTTAAGATGACTTCAACTATCACTACAACTGCCAAGAAGGTTTACAACTACTCGTTCAGCATGAAGCTCACCGAGAATCAGAGCAGCGTTGTTCTCTTCTTCGTCAACGAAGGCTCTTACATCGACGGTTCAAGCCTTTCTACTGGCATTGATGCTCCGTTCGTCATAACCAAGAAGGCTGAGAGCGACGGCAAGTGGTATAATCTCAACGGTCAGCAGGTTGACAGCTCTTACAAGGGCATCGTTGTGGTTAACGGACGCAAGTTCTTCAACAAGTAATTATATATAATAATGTAGGTACGGCTCTAAGCCGTACCTGCAACAGCTACTCTCAGTATAACAACTATCTCTTATGATTTTCAGCAAATACTTATTAGGAGCAGTGGCGCTTGCCGCTGTCCCCTTCGTAAATATTGCCCATGCTCAAGCGCAGACAACCCCTCTTGCCGTTGACACTCCGATGGTTCACGACCCTGTGATGGCTTTTGAGGACGGTAAGTATTATCTCTACTGCACGGGTCATGGCATTACGCAGATGACTTCTACCGACCGTCGGCATTGGACCATAAAGCCTGATGGTGTGTTGCCCAACAACAAGATTCCGGCATGGACACGCGACAGTGTTCCCGGATTTGAAACCCATATTTGGGCTCCTGATGTGATAAAGTATCGTGGCAAGTGGTATCTCACTTACTCTTGCTCCACATTCGGCAAGAACACATCGGCTATTGGTCTGCTCAGCAACACCTCGCTCGCCAATGCCGACGGATGGAAGGACGAGGGTTGCGTGGTTGCCTCAAAGGGCGACCGTGACAACTGGAACGCCATCGACCCAAACATCATTATCGACAAGAAGGGTAATCCATGGATGACATGGGGCTCATTCTGGGATGGTATCCAGATGGTTCAGCTCGACCGCACTATGCACGTGAAGCGTGGCGCAAAGCCCGTGACTATAGCTCGCCGTCATGCCGAGGGTGACACTACTGCCGAGCCAAACCCCACATCTCAGTTTGCTGGAACCAACGCCATTGAGGCTCCGTTTATCATGCAGCACGGCGACTATTACTATCTGTTTGTGAGCTGGGACTACTGTTGCCGTGGTTCAAAGAGCAACTATCGTGTGGCTGTGGGCAGAAGCAAGAAGGTGGCTGGTCCTTATCTCGACCGCAACGGTAAGGACATGAGACAAGGTGGTGGCACAATCTTCATTGAAGGCGACAAGCGCGAGTTTGAGGCCGCAGGTCATTGCTCTGCCTATTCTTTCGCCGACGGCGACTGGTTTGTATGTCATGGCTACAGTATACAGAAGAACGGCGCTCCATTGCTCATCCAAAAGAAAATAACGTGGACAGCCGACGGCTGGCCAAGGCTTTAACTTATACAAAGACAGAAATAAGCTTTAACTTATTTCATAACAGAAAAGTATTTTAACGTATAAAAATAATAAAAAAAAGATAATGAAACGTAGCAATATTCTCCTTTCCGCGTTGCTTGCCTCTTCACTCGCAGCCAACGCCCAAGTTAAAATAAATGTTGACGCTTCCAACCCTGGCGTCAAGGTGTCGCCTAATCTATATGGCATCTTCTTCGAGGACATCAACCATGCTGCCGACGGCGGACTCTATGCTGAGCTTATCAGCAACCGTTCTTTCGAGGACAGCGACACGGCTATCCCCACATGGCGCACAGCTGCTGCCAAAGGTGCGACAATCTCCACTCAGCTCGTGAGTAAGGCTCTGCTTAACAACGCTCAGGGCAAGGCTCTGCAAGTGACTGTAGCTGCAACTCCCTCTGCCACAGCCTCTGTCATCAACGAAGGTTTCTGGGGCATCAACTCCGTGCAGGGCAGAACCTACAAACTCTCGTTCTGGGCTATGGGCAAATACAAGGGCGGCATGAAGGCGCGTCTTGTTAGTGCCGACGGCAAGACCGTTTATGCTGAGACTGCTGTTGATGGAGCAATAGGCAAGAAGTGGACTAAGTATTCAGCCGAACTCACAGCCAACGCCAACGACCCCAAGGCGCAGTTTGAGCTTGTGCTCGACGGCAAGGGTACTGTGACCTTGGATGTTGTGAGCCTTTTCCCGCCAACCTTCATGAACCGTCCAAACGGTTTGCGTCCCGACCTCGCCCAGCTTCTCTATAACATCCATCCTAAGTTCGTGCGCTTCCCTGGAGGTTGCTACGTCGAGGGACAGGAGTCGCCTGAGAATGCCTTCCATTGGGAAAAGACCATTGGTCCTATCGAGGAACGTCCTGGTCATAAGAACGTAAACTGGCGCTACCGCACAAGCGACGGTATGGGTTTCGACGAATATCTCCAGCTTGCCGAGGACCTCAATGCCAAGCCTCTCTATGTGGTTAACGTGGGCTTGTGGCATGGTGGCATGACTCCCGTCGACAGCATCCAGCCTTGGATTGACGAGTGTATGAATGCCTTGGAATATGCCAATGGTCCCGTGACTTCCAAATATGGTGCTTTGCGTGCCAAGAACGGTCATCCGGAGCCATACAACATTGAATATCTTGAGATTGGAAACGAGAACAACCAGCCCGACCCTGCCTTGCAGAGCGACCACTACTACGAGCGTTTCAAGAAGTTCAAGGATGCCGTGCTTGCCAAATATCCCAACATGCACCTTATAGGTAACGTGGTGGCTTGGGGCGACGACAATCCTACATGGGACAGCCAGGAGAGCGTGGAACTGCTCGACGAGCACTACTACCGCAATCCGGCTTGGTTTGCCGAGAACTTCCGCAAATATGACAATTACAATCGCAAGGGTTCGGAGATTTATGTGGGCGAATATGCTGTCACACAAGGTTTTGGCAATATGGGTTCGCTTGATGCTGCCCTTGGCGAAGCTGTATATATGATGGGCATCGAGAATAACAGCGACATCGTTACTATGGCCTCTTACGCTCCAATCTTTGCCAATCTCAACGACCGCATGTGGGCTCCCGACATGATTCAGTTCACCTCGGACAAGGTGTTTGGCACACCCTCTTACTATGTGCAGAATGTCATGGCTAACAACGTGGGCACACGTGTGCTCAACGTAAAGCAGGAGAGTCCATATACCTATGGCGAGGCACAAGTGAAGCCTGCCGTATGCCGAGTGGGCATGGGCACATGGGCTACCCAGGCTTCGTTTGAGGACAAGGGTTATACCGACGCCAATGGCAAGGTTCTGCCTATGACTCTTCGGGAACTTCCCACCGATGTGCATGGCGACTGGAAAGCTGAGGGTGGAGTGATAAAGCAGACTTCGAATGACGAGAGCTGCATCCGTCTGAATCCGGGCGAGATTACCGCTGATGGCTATATATATAAGGTGAGAGCGCGTAAGGACTCGGGCAATGAGGGCTTCATGATCATCTTTAATTATGTAGACGAGAAAAACTACTGCTGGCTCAACCTTGGTGGTTGGAACAACTCCCAGCACGGCATAGAGCAGATTGTGGATGGAGCAAAGGGTCAGGCAGCCACAGTGTCGGGCAAGATAGAGACCGGCCGCTGGTATGACATTGAGCTTAAGGTTGTGGGCGACAGCGTCTACGCAAGTCTCGACGGCAAGCAGGTATTCGCCACAAAGCTTCGTGCCAACACTTTGCCGGGTGTATTCTCTACTGCCACGCTCGATGAGCATACCGGTGAGGTGATTCTTAAGGTTGCCAACACAAGCAGCGAGAACACTACAGCCGACATACGTCTGCAGGGCAAGACCATATCTTCGGGCAAGCTGATTCGCCTCGCCGCAAAGAACGGCAAGGAGGAGAATACTATCGACAACCCGACGAACATCTATCCTACAGAGACATTTGTAACGACTTCTTCGAATGGTACTGTGGTGGAGATTCCGGCAAACTCGCTGAGTATCTTCAGATTGAAATAATCTGATTGTAGGCGCGTTGCGCTAAAAGTATAAAACAGAAAATCGAGAAGCAAGAGTCCCAGACTTTAGCTTCTCGATTTTCTTTACTCCTTGTATTCCACTTTCACTACCACAACGCGTATTTTCTGGTCTTCCTTGTCGGTCTTGATTTTTGCGATGTGCCAGTCGCCAGGGAAGAAGATGAGGAAGCGGTCGGGGGTGGAGTCCACGAATTTGGTCTTGCTCACATCATAGTTGTAGTTGATGATGTCGGGGCGATAGGGAGCCTTGGGTTTGCTCGTCACGTGGTCAAGCAGTCCGAAACGCTCGTTTCCCTTCACCACATACTGGAAGTCGACATATTGACGGTGGCTTTCGGTGTCGCGCTTCTGCGGGTAAATACGAAAAAAGGCACACCAATAAATGATGTGCCTAATCTCTTAAACTTTTGCGCTATGAAGTGGGTGGTGATGGATTCGAACCACCGAAGGCATAGCCAGCAGATTTACAGTCTGCCCCATTTGGCCACTCTGGTAACCACCCGTTGCTCTTTTAAAGCGGGTGCAAAGGTACGCATTTATTTTTAACTGGCAATATTTTTTGCCAATTATTTTTCAAAAAAACTTACTTTTCGCCTAAAAAAAGCTCTTTTATGGTCTCTCCATTGAGTCTATGCACCTTTAAAAGCCCATTTTCGTAGGTGGCGAACGTTGGTTCGTTGCCGCCTTTAGGGAATGTTATTGAGCCAAGGTTGCATACGACCCCACCATTTTCCGTCTTTTCGAGCTTCCACAGATGTGTGTGTCCATACACGAAGATGTCGTGGGCGAGGGTAGGGCGGTTTTGCTCGTTGTACACGTGTCCGTGTGTCAGGAACAGTCTTCTTCCGTTGTCTACTACGAGGGCATAGTCTGCCATGATGGGAAACTCCAGCAACATTTGGTCTACCTCTGCATCGCAGTTGCCGCGAATGGCAATGATTTGGTCCTTCATAGCGTTCAGTCGCTCAACGATACCTTTTGGGTCGATGCCCTCGGGTATGCGGTTGCGCGGACCGTAGTTGAGGATGTCGCCAAGGATGCAGAGCATGTCGCAATGCTCGCGGGCGTAGAAGTCGAGCACCTGCTCAAGCGTGGGCAGGCATCCGTGAATATCTGATACGAGTAAATATTTCATTGTGATTTATGGTCGTAAAAAACTTTAATGGTCGTATGTGTTTGACACATTATATATTAATAATGTATGTTAGTCGTGCAATTCACGTTCCTCATCGCGCTTGCGCTTCTGCTCGTCAATCAGCTGGAAGTCCTTCTTGCGCAGTACGAATGTCGAGCCAAGATACTTCTCGCGCACGATGCGGTTCTCTGCCAGTTCCTCAGGCTTGCCCTGGAAGAGGATGCGTCCCTCGAAGAGCAGATAGGCGCGATCGGTGATGGTCAGCGTCTCCTGCACGTTGTGGTCGGTGATAAGGATGCCGATGTTGCGGTATTTCAGTCGCCATACCACATGCTGAATCTCCTCAACGGCGATAGGGTCGACACCGGCAAACGGCTCGTCGAGCATTATGAACTTAGGGTCGATGGCAAGGCATCGGGCTATCTCTGTGCGTCGTCGCTCGCCACCCGACAGTTGGTCGCCCTTGTTCTTGCGCACCTTGCCCAGGTTGAAGTCGGCTATCAAACTCTCAAGCTTTTCCAACTGTTCCTTATGCGAGAGTTTGGTCATCTCAAGTACAGCCATGATGTTGTCCTCAACGCTGAGCTTGCGGAACACGCTTGCCTCCTGCGGTAGATATCCGATGCCGGCACGTGCTCGCTTGTACACTGGATAGTCGGTGATGTCCTGTTGGTCGAGGTATATATGTCCGGCGTTTGGCACGATAAGGCCGGTGGTCATATAGAAAGATGTGGTCTTTCCGGCTCCGTTAGGGCCGAGCAAACCTACGATTTCTCCCTGCTTCACGTTTATCGACACATCGTTCACCACTGTGCGCTTGCCGTAGCGTTTCACCAGTCCTTCTGTGCGAAGCACCATGCAATGTGGCTTGTCGTCTATTTCATTTTCGTTCATTTCCGTTCTTTTTTATTATTCTGCAAAGATACGCTATTTATTTTAAGTTATTATTCGTGACCCTAAAATTAATGTTAAATTCTGCTGAATATATGTTTTGAAATTGTCATTGTCAAATGGTCAAAATCAAAAGACATATACTCTTGTGGGCTTCGAGTTTATCAAAAAAACAAAAAACTCAAACCTAATGCTTAGTTTTTACCTTTTTATTGTTACTTTTGCACATACAAACTAAATCACACAAGATTATGTTGATATTGAAATATTTAAACACGTTGGGGCGATACCTGATACTGATGGGCCGCTCCTTCTCTCGTCCAGAGCGTATGCGCATGTTTATGAAGCAGTATGTCAAGGAGATGTCGGCTCTTGGTGTCGACTCCATAGGCATTGTGCTGCTTATCTCGTTCTTCATAGGAGCCGTTATCTGCATCCAGATGAAGCTCAACATCCAGAGTCCGTGGATGCCGCGCTGGGTGTCGGGCTACACCACACGTGAGATATTGCTGTTGGAGTTTTCTTCGAGTATCATGTGTTTGATTCTTGCCGGAAAGGTGGGCTCTAACATTGCCTCGGAGCTTGGCACAATGCGTGTGACGCAGCAGATTGACGCTCTCGACATCATGGGCGTTAACTCGGCCAACTATCTGATATTGCCGAAGATATTGGGACTCGTCACACTGATGCCGTTCCTCGTCATCTTCTCTTCGGCTACTGGTATTCTTGGAGCCTACGGCACGGCTTACATCGGACATATCCTCTCGCCCGAAGATCTGACGCTTGGTTTGCAGCACTCCTTCAACTCTTGGTTTATGTGGATGAGTATCATCAAGAGCCTTGTGTTTGCCTTCATCATATCGAGCGTGTCGAGCTATTTCGGCTACTCTGTCGAGGGTGGCTCTGTCGAGGTGGGCAAGGCGAGTACAGATGCAGTGGTGTCGTCGAGCGTGCTGATATTGTTCTCCGACGTGTTCCTCACCCAATTACTCAGTTAAAAAAAAAGAATTAATCGTTATGATTGAAATAAAACATCTTTGCAAGTCGTTTGGCGACAAGGAAGTGCTCAAGGACATCAACGCCGTGTTTGAGGACGGCAAGACCAACCTTATCATCGGACAGAGCGGTTCGGGCAAGACGGTGCTCATGAAGAATCTTGTGGGATTGCTTACGCCTACAAGTGGCGAGGTGCTCTACGATGGACGCAACTTTGTGGCTATGGGCAAGAAGGAGAAGGTGCAGATGCGACGTGAGATGGGCATGATTTTCCAGTCGGCTGCCCTCTTCGACTCGCTGTCGGTGCTGGAGAACGTGATGTTTCCGCTTGACATGTTCTCGAATATGACCTATCGCGACCGTGTTCACCGTGCACAGGAATGTCTCGACCGTGTGAATCTTATCGATGCTCAGCATAAGTTTCCTGGCGAGATTTCGGGCGGTATGCAGAAGCGTGTGGCCATAGCCCGTGCCATTGTGCTTAATCCTAAGTATTTGTTCTGCGACGAGCCTAACTCGGGTCTCGACCCTCACACGTCGCTCGTGATTGACGAGCTGCTCTCGTCCATCACCAAGGACTTCGGCATAACCACCATCATCAATACCCATGACATGAACTCGGTGATGGGAATTGGCGACAACATTATCTTCATTTACAAGGGCCATAAGGAGTGGCAGGGTACTAAGAATGATGTGATGGGGGCTACCAACGATAAGCTCAACGACCTTGTGTTTGCCTCGCAGCTGTTCAAGAAGGTGAAAGAGGTGGAAATGCAAAAATTAAACAATCGTCAGTGATTGAAAACACAATATTGATACATGCTAAATTAAAGTTGGTGCATATAAAACCAATATTGATGCACATCAAAAAGTGTAAACAGAGCATTGACTTTTATCAAAAAAATACTAACAAGGGGGTAGGATATTGGTCTATACTCCCTTTTTTTATGTCATTTTGTCTCTAAAGTGTTAAAATATAGGTTTTTAGAAAAGATTTGTAAGGAAAAATTTTGATATGAAATAAAATAGCACTATCTTTGCAGCCGTTAAAGTTATCACATATCATCATAACGACCTACTGAGACCATATTGACACAACTTCGCTTGAATGATCAAAATGATTTGAGAGCGGTATATACCTTTAAACAATCACCTAATAATACCTTCTCAAAGAATAAAAACTTATAGTCATCACTTTACTATTAATTGATAGCCACGCCGCAGTAGATGCAGCGTGGTTGTTTTTTTTATATATATATTACTTTGCCATTTATATTATAATACTTGCCCATTTATATTATAATACTTGCCCATTTATATTATAATACCTTGACTTTAACTGATTTTACTTTACACTTTTCTTGTTGTTTTACTAAAATACTTCACTCTCAATTAAATCCTT
>CAKQEI010000041.1 GCA_934230115.1 uncultured Prevotella sp.
ACCTCGTGAAGTATGTTCACGAGAATGGCAAGTTGCCTGTAGTGAATTTCGCTGCCGGTGGTGTGGCTACTCCTGCTGACGCTGCTCTCATGATGCAGCTTGGTGCCGAGGGCGTATTCGTAGGCTCTGGCATCTTCAAGAGCGGCAACCCACAGAAGCGTGCCCAGGCTATCGTTCAGGCCGTTACCAACTTCAACGATGCTAAGAAGCTCGCTGAGCTTTCGGAGGATCTTGGCGAGGCAATGGTAGGCATCAACGAGAATGAGATTGAGATTCTCATGGCTGAAAGAGGCAAATAAATCAATGAGAGTTGCAGTTTTAGCTTTACAAGGCGCATTCATCGAGCATGAGAAAATGCTCGAGCGCCTTGGCGTTGAGACATTTGAAATTCGCCAGCTTGCCGACTGGAGCCAGCCCAAGGACGGACTGGTGATTCCTGGCGGCGAGAGCACTGTGCAGCTCAAGTTGCTCAAGGACCTCAATCTGCTCGAACCTATCGTCAACGACATCAAGGCTGGTCTGCCAGTATTTGGCACCTGCGCCGGACTGATTTTGCTTGCGAAGAAGGTTCAGGGCGAGGACTTCGACAGAATCTCGACTATGGACATCGACGTGTGCCGCAATGCCTATGGTCGTCAGTTGGGTAGCTTCTATGTAGAGAGCAAGGTGGAGGAGATTGGCGATGATGTGCCTATGACCTTTATCCGTGCACCTTACATCAACGCTGTCTCTGCCGATGCCAAGGTGCTTGCCGTGGTCGACGGACATATCGTGGCTGCTCGTCAGGGCAACCAGCTCGTCACGGCTTTCCACCCGGAACTGAACGACGACTTGCGCGTGCATCAGTACTTCGTGAATATGATGAAGAAGTAAAATAAACGCTGAATCATAAACTATAAGAAAAATTTTAACGACAGTTACACGAAATATAATTTATTTGAATTATACGTGTAATTGTCGTTAATTTTTTGTCGTGTAATCGACGTTAATTTATTTCAGTTGAAAGATTCCCGTGGGCATTTTTCGCCGCAACACCTCAATCTTAACGTCCTTTTCCGTGTCAATCCCCACATTCTCCAACGCCCTCACTACCGTATTCCACGCTAATTCAGGCTTGTTGTTCTCCTCGCTCAGGTGGCAGAGCCACACATGTTTCAGCCGGCTTGAGTAGTTCTCCACCAAGGCTTGTGCGCATTGGTCGTTGCTCAGATGTCCCGTGCCACATTGTATTCTTCGCTTCAGATACTCGGGGTAGGGGCCCACGGCAAGCATCTGCGCGTCATAGTTAGCCTCTATGACGAGGTAGTCCGACTGCTGTATGACTGACTTCATGTCGTCGGTGATGCGTCCTACATCGGTGAGCAAACTGAAAACGATGCCGCCATTCTCAATCATGTAGCCCACATTGTCGGAACTGTCGTGGGGCACTTGGAACGGGCGTATGTTGAATTTGCCAATGCTGAACTCCTCGCCATATTCAATCTTCTTTCTGTGGCTCTGTGCTATCTTGCACTTCATGCAGTAGTTCTTGTCCATGCCCTCATGCACAAGCCTTGACGCATAAACCGGGACATCGAATTTCTTGCACAGGCTGCCTACTGACTTAATGTGGTCGGCATGGTCGTGTGTGACGAGAATAGCGTCGAATCCATTCACAAACCGCAATCCGTAATCGCCAAACTGTTTCTTCAACGCTCTTATTCCAACGCCTATGTCTATCAGCAACCCATTGGTGCCGTCGTCCAGATAGTAACAATTTCCGCAGCTGCCACTACCGAATGAAATAAATCGTAACATTTGTATTCTGTTTTTACTTTGATTTCTTGATTTTTGGAAATTATCCATTTTCAACTACAAAATTAATCATAATAATCAGAACCCAATGCATTTTATACAAGTTTTATTTCAGAATGTGGAGGGCTAAATGAATGTGGAATGAGGAATATTTAGACCTCTGAACATCGCCGCCCGATGAGCAGCCAACCTGCGAGGTATTGCCGCCGCTTAAAGTGTTGAATGTTGAGTGTTGAATGTTGAATGGTCGCCTTTGGCGATGTGGAATGATTGAATGTTGAATGTTGAGTGTTGTAATCGGCTTTGCCGCTTGCCTAAGCAAGAATGGTCACCTTTGGCGATATTGAATGTTTGAATGTTGAGTGTTGAATGTTTTGAGTTTATGTTTATAGTTTAACTTTTGTGCTTTGTCGCTATTGGCGATTTGGATTATTCAATGTTGAATTAATTCATTCTTCATTTTTCATCGGCTCCGCCGACCATTCAACATTCCACCTTCCACATTCGTCATTTTTTTCCTGTCCAGGAAAAAAAAATTTCCTGCCGAGGGAGATAATTTTTTACTTTTGTTTTACGGTTGCAAAGTTACGCAATGTTGGCCACTCATGCAATAGTTGTGGAGGAGTAGCAGGGCGTTTGTGGTGAAGTAGCATATATGAATGCTGAATGTACAAACTCAGTCATTTAGTCATTTAGTCATTTAGTCAAAATCGATTTTTATGATGAAAAAATTTCCTATATGTATATAAATAAAAATATATATTTTTATTTATATACATATAGAAGTCAAAATCGCATTCCATTTTCGAAAATGACTAAATGACTAAATGACTAAATGACTGAATACACAGCCTCCCGTCCTCTCCATAGCAGTCTAACATCATTGATAATCAGTGGTTTACATTCTCTAAAGGCAACAAGAGAAAGAACATCTCAATCACACAACATGTGTGTTGAAGCACGCCGAAGGGCGAGATTCTCCCCGAAACAGAGCTTCATGCCCCTCCAAAAACACAAAAATCCTTGCATTTTCACCCCGTTTTCATGCCGACAAACGAAAATAATGTAACCTTGTGTGGCGTTTCTTGTCTAATTTAGAATCAAACGATACTGAAAACCATAAAGTAAAGTTTCAAACTTAAAGCAAACGATATGCAAGCGAACAAGCTTGCTATGAGCCAAATCGGGAGTTTTTTTCAAGGTTAAGAAATTAATCCACTCTCGTAATGTGTTGATATAAGGGCGATTGCCATTGTTCGTAGAAGTAATGACAACCGCCCTTTTCGTGTTTATACTTGTAGATTGTACTCCCGACGCATCCCCTCTACTTCACTCAAGAAATAGAGCTAATAGGGAGACTTTGCTTGCGATTTCACCAAATATTATGGCAAAACAGGAGTTTTAGGCAAGAAATGGATGATTTAAACACTATAAATATTGGTCAATAATCATCAAAAGAACTTTTAATCGTCCATAAGTTTGCGATAACGTCCCTTCTTTATATCCTCGTTGCCTAAGCGGCGAGCCTTGTTTATCTCGTAGTCAGAGTAGCTGCCCTCGAAGAAGAACACTTCGCCATCGCCCTCAAAAGCGAGGATATGCGTACAGATACGGTCGAGGAACCAACGGTCGTGGCTTATGACAACAGCGCAACCTGCAAAGCTCTCCAGACCTTCCTCAAGCGCACGCAATGTATTTACGTCGATGTCGTTGGTAGGCTCGTCGAGCAAGAGCACGTTGCCTTCCTGCTTGAGGGCAAGAGCCAACTGCAGGCGGTTGCGCTCACCGCCAGAGAGAGTTCCGCAGAGTTTCGACTGGTCGGTGCCAGCAAAGTTGAAGCGCGATATGTAGGCGCGTGCGTTGACGTCGCGTCCGCCAAGGCGCAGAGTCTCATTGCCCTGAGATACAGTCTCATAAACCGACTTCTTCGGGTCGATGTCCTTGTGCTGCTGGTCGACATAGGCAAGCTTCACTGTCTCGCCAACCTCGAATGTTCCACCGTCGGCGTGTTCCAATCCCATAATCATGCGGAATAGGGTAGTCTTTCCTGCACCGTTAGGACCAATAACTCCAACAATGCCGTTAGGCGGAAGCATGAAGTTGAGGTCGTTGAAGAGCACCTTGTCGCCGAAGGCCTTCTTCACGTGCACAGCCTCGATAACCTTGTTGCCAAGGCGCGGACCGTTAGGAATGAAAATCTCAAGTTTCTCCTCGCGCTCCTTCTGCTCTTCGCCAAGCATCTGCTCATAAGCGTTAAGACGAGCCTTGCCCTTAGCCTGACGAGCCTTAGGAGCCATGTGTGCCCATTCAAGCTCGCGCTCAAGAGCCTTGCGGCGCTTGGAAGCCTGCTTCTCCTCCTGCATCATACGTGTGGTCTTCTGCTCAAGCCATGACGAATAGTTGCCATGCCAAGGAATGCCCTCGCCACGGTCAAGCTCCAATATCCATTCGCTCACGTCGTCGAGGAAATAGCGGTCGTGGGTGACGGCAATAACGGTTCCCTCATACTGCTGAAGGTGCTGCTCAAGCCAGTCGATGCTCTCGGCATCAAGGTGGTTGGTAGGCTCGTCGAGCAAGAGCACATCGGGCTTCTGGAGCAAGAGGCGGCAGAGAGCCACGCGACGGCGTTCGCCACCCGAGAGGTGAGTAACGGGAAGGTCGCCATTAGGACAACGGAGAGCCGCCATAGCGCGGTCGAGCTTTGAGTCCATGTTCCATGCGTCGGTGGCGTCGATAATGTCCTGCACCTCAGCCTGGCGCTGCATGAGCTTGTCCATCTTGTCGGGGTCGCCATAATATTCCTCAAGTCCGAATTTCTCGTTGATTTCCTCATACTCACGCAGGGCATCATAAGCCTGCTGCACACCTTCCATAACGTTCTCCTTAACTGTCTTCGACTCGTCGAGTGGAGGATCCTGCGGGAGGTAGCCTACTGAGTAGCCCGGACTCCAAACCACTTCACCCTGTGTGGGTTGGTCGAGACCGGCGATAATTTTCATCAATGTCGACTTACCGGCACCATTCAAACCAATGATTCCGATTTTTGCGCCATAGAAGAACGAGAGGTATATGTCCTTCAAAATCTGTTTACGGTTTTGGGGGATAATCTTCGATACTCCCACCATCGAGAAGATAATCTTCTTGTCGTCTACTGTAGCCATTTTAATTTGTTGATTATGTGAGTAATTACTTTTTTACTTTAAATGTCTTCAATGTAACCCTTGGTGAACATGTCGTAGGACAAAGCCTCCAGTTCCTTAAGCGTCATGTGCTCTACGGCACGCTCTATCTTGCGTATTAGCTCATTGCGTCGGTAGTCGCTGTCGTCATTGAGCCGTTTAGAGTGAAAATCCATGTTTTTTTTATATTATTTGATTTGCTTACTAAATTACAGAATTTATTTGATAAAATCGCTTATTTGCCGAAATTATTTGAATTTTATTTCTTTGTATCCCACCAATAAGTCGGTTCTTTGCCCTATTCCTCGGTAGTAGACAAGAGCCTGATAGGTGTTTTCTGTCTGGAAGAAGTTGCCTTCGGTAGAAACCGGCTTAGGCTTGCCTTCAGCATCCACCGCTACATATCTGTAGGAATAATATCCTTGTTTCAGCATAATCCTCGACTCATATTGTTCTTCCAGTTCATTGTAACTCATCAGATAGTCGGTGGAGTAGGAGCCGTTGGTCCAAACTCCGTCTACATACACATCATAAGGCTGGCGTGGAGCTTTCAGCCGAAACTCCACCATCACATATTCCGACACTTTATCGTTCTCTATATTGTCGCTATTGCGTATGTAGAAAGCACCGTTTGCGTCCTCGTCGTATGTATAGTTTAGGCGAGGATGGTCGGTCCATATTTGAGCGTGAAAAAGCTCTCCGTCCCATCCAACATTCTCAATGCCAAGGGTAGGGTGGGAGACATCGAGAATCTCAAACTTGTGATATTCGTTCCATCCGTTGAATATCAGTTGCTTATTATGTTGCCAACGTATGCCATTGTTTGACAAGAATTGTGGACGTGCATTTCTTCTTGCGTCATTCCAATCCATATTTTGAAGCACAACGGTTTTTAGTTCACGCTCTGGATTGTTGATTTTCACATTGGCGTAGTCCACTGACATTCCCACTTGCTGATGGCTTTTGTTAGTATCGATGTCGGTGTTGGATGTGGCAGAGAGAGCGACGCTCATCTGTGGGTCTACCACCATAAAGCAAGCAGTTAGGATAGTGTCGCCCTCGTTCTCGTCATACACCGTCACCTTGTAGTTGCCACTTATCTTCAGTCGGCAGCGTTCATTTGGAATGCTGAATGAATAGTGAGTGTAGAGAGTGTTGGTGTTGATTGATTCCTCAGTGTCGTCGATAATGTTGCCATTGGCAAAACCATCGCAGTAGTCGGTTTCGAAAATTCCCTCAGACAACGACCAGTCGGCCTCGCAATGCTCTATTTTATAAGCATAGCGGTGATATTCATGGGTAAGGTCGTCGAAAGCTATATTTATAGGGTCGCCACCATTGAGTTGAGTTATAGGCATCGACAACCAATTTTTGCCTGCCACAACCTGTAGTGAAGCAATGTTTTTAGATTTGATTATATGCTTTTGAGCCCTGGCAGCTAAACATGTGTTTGCTGCCAGGGCCAAAATAAACAATTTCTCAACTTTCTTGATATTTCTACACATATGTGAAGTGTTAGTCTAAAATATTTGTAGCAGTTTTGATTAGAAATCCACTGTCAAACGGAAATTTATTTGTCTTCCTGTGAGATAGTTGGGTATTGCGTATTGCTGACCTGTTACATCCGTAATCCAGTAGTAAGAGTTGACGTTGCTTATACCAAAGAGGTTAAGACATTCCAAGCCGAGCCATGCGTTGCGTAGCGGATTCTTCTTGGCGTGTCTGTCGGCATTGTTCAGCAGACAGTAGCTCAGTCCTATATCAGCTCGTTTGTAGGCAGGGGCTCTGAACGAGTTGGAGTCAAGCTCTTTATGTGGGGCAGAGAATGGCAGACCGTCTGCATAGGCAAGTTTCAGCGACATTTTCCATTTGTCGGTACCTGGGAAATAGTCGGTGAAGAACAGGTTGACAGCGTAACGTTGGTCGGTGGGAAGTGGTATGGAGACACCGTTGAGTTTCATCCTTGTGCTCATGAGCGAGAACGAAAGCCACGAATCGGTACCTGGTACAAACTCACCATACATCTTAAGGTCGATGCCTGCAGCATGTCCACTGCATTTGTTTTCGCCATAATACACCACCTTGACGTTGCTCACGCTGTATGGCACCAAATTGCCAAGCATCTTGTAGTAGGCCTCTGCCGTAAACTTAAACTGCCGGTTGTTCATGCGGAACCGATAGTCGTAGCCTGCTATGAAATGTATCGACCGTTGACTCTTTGCCTTCTTGTTAAGACTGGCATAAGTTGTTCCGTTGACCGTGGTAGTGTCGCGAATCTCCTTGAAGAACGGAGCCTGATAGTAAAGACCAGTTGCAAAGCGCATCGTGACATTCTCGTTGAAGGCAGGAATTATTCCTAATGAGAGGCGCGGACTAAGAATTGTCTCGCCTGTGAAACTCCAATGCGACAGGCGCACACCATAGTTTAATGTATATAGCGTCTGTTCGTTGCTGCCCTTAAATCGGTAGGCGTCCTGAATGTAGGCTTCAATGCGGTTGGCACTCAGCACGTTCTTGGCTCGCATACTGTAGATCATATACAAGTCCTTGCCCGTGTGGGGGATGCTGTAGTTGCTTGAGTCGCGCATTTCATACTCCACGGAATTTTCTTCTATATGCTCTTTCTTGAAAGTGAAGGCAGCCTCAATGTCATGGCTTTTCTGTTTAGTTTTAAGCAGAAGTTTTGCACTTTCCACATGAGCGTTGAGATAGTTGCGGGCATGTTGGAAATAAGTTCCCACGCCAAGATTGTCGCTTGTCTCTGTCTGTGTAAGCCAATACTGACCCTGAATGTCGTATTTCTCCTGCTCCCGTGTGTGGAAAGCCGATACTATAAGCGAGAGGCTTGTTTTTTCTCCAAAGTGGCGAGTTATGCCTAAGGAGCCAAAGAATGTGCGGAACACATCTTTTTCCTGTCCGTCGAAAAATACCTTGAACGACTTCACATTCTCCATCGTGCCGAAGTTTGTCTCGCGGTCTTCAGGCGAGAAGTTGTAGTGGTTGTTTGAGATGTTGCCAAGGAACTTTATGTCCCATCGTTTGTTTGGGGTATATGTCAGATATGTCTGATAGTCGATGAATGTTGGGTCGTATTCTCCCTTTGTGTCGAGCGATCCAAGCAGGTTGCGTGTTGTCTTGTAGCGCAGACCGTTGCTCCATGCTACCTTCTTGTTGCTCAAGCCTATATATGCGTTAGCTCCGAGCAAACTTGCCGAAACAGACGCTTCGAAAGGCTTTGGGCGTTTGTATGTAATGTTGAGTGCTGAAGACATTTTGTCGCCATAACGCGCCTCATATCCACCTGTTGAGAATTCTATTTTCTCGACCATATCAGGATTGATAACCGAAATGCCTTCCTGCTGACCACTTCGCACAAGAAACGGACGATAAACTTCTACATTATTAATATATACACTGTTCTCGTCGAACGATCCGCCGCGCACGTTGTATTGTGAGGACAATTCGCTGTGGGTCGACACTCCTGCCTGGCTCTGTATAAGTTCTTCGACTGCATTGCCGGTGGTGGAGGGGATTTTCTTCAAGTCATCCTTCTTAATCTCTTGAGTTTGTCCGGTTTGTATACGCGAACCGGTCACAGTAACTTCTTCAAGTTCCTTGTCGCTTGCATGAAGCACAATTTGTAGAGTTTGCTTTCCACGAGGGCGTCTCAGTACTCTAACTTTTGTGCGGTAGCCAATCATCGAGAATCTGATTTCTACAGAATCGGCTGAATGTAGTTGCATATTATATTCTCCCTTCAAGGAGGTCATTGTCATCTTGCCTTGTTTAAGACATGAGACAGAAGCAAACTCAATTGGCGAGTTGTTTTCATCTATAACCCTTCCTTGCAGAGTGAATGTCTGTGCTCTGACCTCAGCGATAGAGCAGACCAGGAATATCTGTAGTATTAGTATTTTTATCTTCATGTATTCTATAACGAAAAAGGATATTATTTATTGTGTATTTGGTTTTAAATAACTTCTATTTATCATAATGGTGATTAGTGATATTTAAAATCAATAAATTTCAAGTCATCAAAAACCACTTAAAAATCATAAAAATAAGCGGATTAAGAGTTATTTCTTAATCCGCTTGATTATTTTTCCGTTGTAAGTGACGATCGTTTCTACCATATAGCTGATAGAAGTTTCGGGTATCGCAAGAATTGCGAAGAAATGAATACCTTCAGCGTCGGCATTCAGGAAAGTCATGTCGCTGAGCACAGCCTGTTTTAGGAATTGCTGTGGCACTTCCGAATCGAAGAATTCCTTGCGCAAATCTCTTGAGAATAGCCGCGATGCTCCTTTGTAGACATTCAGATTGATAATGTTGTCAAAATAAACATTGTCGACTTCCACGCCATCGTCATTGCATGAAGCCACAGCCACTTTATAAGTTGTTGGGTTCACCTGTACATAACAATGATATTTGTCCTCGTTGTGGAAATACACAGTGTCGCGCTTGAGCACTTTGTTTTGGTTGACATGCTGAACTGTTTTTGGCGCAAACATCTCAAGATACGACGTGTCGCTTGTCTTGCTGAGTTTCACGCGCTCACCATTCTGGTTTGTGAAAACAAACAGATGCGGAGTCTGCTTTACGATGTGATATTTCACAGTGTTGCCTCCAACAATTATAAACGAGTCGCGCTCTATGCGGAAATAAGCAGGCGCACTCGTGGAATCAGGGAAATACACAGAATCTCCCTTCACACGGAAGAAAACGTCGTCCTCGTCCTCGTCGAGCCATATTCCTTGCAAATTCTTCTTTGCAGTCAAGTCCTCATGTGGTTTTTCCTGTTGGCTGTTTTTGGAGCCGCAAGCAATGAGTGCCGCAAGCAGCATGACAGACGAAAAAAACACGCTTATATTTTTAAAACTAAACATAATTATGTATTCGAAATAATTTTTTGTTGTGCAAAGATACACATTTTTCACTGTGAAATGCAAATCTATAAATAAAAATTATACCTTTTGTTGCTATTTTTGGATTTTTAGTTTGTCACTCAACATAAAATTCGTAAATTTGCATGTTAAATATTATAATTATGACAGATATCGAAAGACATATAGTGGAACTGCTCCTGGATAACGACTGTGTCATTGTCCCTGGATTTGGTGGCTTCATGGCCCACAGCATGGCTGCTTCTTACGACGAGAAGAATCATGTGTTCCTTCCTCCATCACGTACAATAGGTTTCAACCAACGCCTGACGATGAACGATTCGCTCCTTGCGCAAGCTTATGCCAACTGCTACGACATAAGCTATCCTGAGGCATTGAAACGAATTGAGCAGGATGTTGAGATGCTTAAGCAGATGGTAGAGACAGAGGATGGACATACTATTTGCGGTGTTGGCCGACTCACCAAGGCCGACGACGGTAAGATAGATTTCACTCCTGAGGCTTCTGGCATTGTCTCCCCTGCCCTTTACGGCTTTGACGCTTATGAGATGGAGCTTTATGTGCGCAGTGAGGAGGACACATCAACTGCTGACGAGAAGAAAGAGCAGAATGATGTGTTGACCGACGATCAGCCTGTGCTTTCAAGCAGAATATTCTCGTCCAACGGTCCGCTTGGTCTTCCGGTTAAGGAGACAAAAAAGCTTGAGGAAGAGGAGAACGAGAGAAAGGAAATAGCTTTGCGCATTCCGATAAGCGTGGTAAAACATATTGCCGCGGCTTGCGTAGTGTTGTTTGTGTTCCTGTCGTTCCCTTCGAAACTTGGCGACGCCAGCACCTCTCAGCTTAAGCACAGTTCCATCGACACAAGCTTGCTCTACGAGATTCTGCCAAAGGAGATGACAAGTGGCAAGCCTGAAAGTCTAAAAGAAATATCAACAGACCAAACATCCCCAAACACCGCTGCTGCTGAAAATCAGCAAAGCCCGGCTGAGGAAGAAATTGCAATGGGCGAAAATATAAAGCCTTGCTTCAGTATCGTAATGGCAAGCCGAATAACCAAGCGTAATGCCACTGCATACGTTAAGAAACTTCATGCAATGGGACTTACTGACGCTCGCGTTTACTCAACCAACAAGTTCACAATGGTTGTTTACAAGCAATTCGCCACACTTGCCGAAGCCAAGGCCGAAAAGAACAAGTTGATTGACAAGAGCGAGTTTAAGGATTGCTGGATATTTGAGATTAAATAGTAATTTAAATATAAAAAAATCAGAGGAACCCTACTCCACCCTCATTGGCTAATAAAATAATAATCACACAAAAAGATTAATGAAAAGAGTAAGATGCCCCAAATGTGACAATTATATCACATTCGACGAGAACAAATACAAGGAAGGACAATCATTGGTGTTTCAATGTCCACAATGTGGCAAGCAGTTTGGAATACGTATTGGCGTTTCCAAGCTCCGCAACACACAGAAGGAGGATAATCCTGAGGAAAATGCTGACGGCAACAAATATGGATATATTACCGTTATCGAGAATGTGTTCCACTACAAGCAGGTTATTCCATTGCAAATGGGTGTGAACGTTATCGGCAGATATATGAAGAACAGCGGTGTGAATTGCGCCATTGAAACCAACGACCCAAGTATCGACATCAACCATTGCTCGATAACCGTTAGCAAGAACAAGAACGGAAAACTTAAATACATTCTGAAGGATGGTCCGAGTTACACAGGAACATTTGTCGACAACGTGATTCTTGGTGACCGTGAGCAGCGTCTTATCGAAGACGGTACATTGTTCACAATTGGTGCTACAAGCGTTATTCTCCATACTCCTGATGGCGAGGAAGAGTAAAAAAACAAACAAGATCTATTGTAAATATAAAAGGTGAAGGATTTAATTAGTAATATTCCAAAATCTATTACTAATTAAATCCTTCACCTTATTTGTTCACACTCTTTTATTTCGTGTAGAACTGGGTCCGCTCAGCTTATGTGGGTTACTTCCGCCAAATACTTGTGATTTTATGTCTTATCGCTATAATGTTCAGCAATGACACAATGGCAAACAATGCCAATCCAAGCAATACAGACCCGAGCATTGTGCCTTCCGAAATCTCAGGAAACAGCATTGCTATTGTTTCAAGATAATAATTGCGTGCGAACACCAAGGCAACAAGAGCTATAACAAGCACAGAGAGGTTGAGAGCCAACGTGAGAATCTGGTAAGGCAGAGCCACACTTGCCGGACTATAGCCTATTAGCAGCAGGTTCTCAAGTTTTGTCGAGTTCTTCTGCACGAGAAGGTAGATGCTGAGCATGAGAATGTAGAAACTCAGCACAGAAATAACCAATCCAACAACCATAACTATCGACACAAGCAACTTAAGGAAGTAGGTGATTTTCTCTGCATCCATATTGTTGTCGGCCGTATCATAGCCGTGATTCTCCATGTAGGTTGTCACCTTGGAGTCGGTAGGATTGTCTACCTCCACAATCAGGCGTGTGGGCTGATTGTCGATATCTGCCGAATATTCCTTGTTGCTCCACTCCATAAACGACTGTGGCACAAGTATAGAGTTAAGGCGTGATGAGAAACCTATCACCCTACCTTTGAACTGACCTTCCTTGCCATTGCCATGAACAAACAAGGTGAAGTCGACCATGCCTACAAGTCCCTCGCTAATCTTCGGCAGCGAACGGCTTTGCGCGAAACCGAAATTATACATTGTTATATATGAGCGTGGCAGAATGATAGGCACTGTCTTAGAGCCTTCGTCGTACTGCCATTTGTCGAGCGGCACGTCGACAAACTTGTCGGGCACACTTTCAAGGAAAAGTTCGGAATTAAGAATATTCACTCCTTTCACTCCCATCGTAGCATCCACCTTGTAGGCGGCAGAAGTGAAACGCCCCACTCCGCTCACGAATTTCTGTTCTTTCAATTCGTCAATCTCAGAATTGGCGAATGTATTCGACTGTCCGGATAGTGCGTTGGCCGTGCCTATAGTCTTGCTTACAATCAGATAGTTGTTTTTCATGAAGCTGTCTCCACTCGTAAACACGGGAACCACATCGTTATAGAATTGAAATCCAAACAGAATAATCATTACACCAAACAGGTTGGCGAAGAAAAAGCCGATAAATTGTGGCACGCTTATATGCTGACGCAATAATTTCCAAACCAAATTCATAGTCTATAAGTTTTATCAAAATTCAAATCAATGTGTTTGCCAATGCTCGTCATTATCACTCCCGCATTCTGTCTGCCAGCTTCTTCGAGCACTATTTCGCCCATGATGCGGGCGTTTTCGTCATCGAGGTGGCTGATAGGTTCGTCAAGGAGAATGAAGTCGTAGGGTTGCACCAATGCCCTCATGAGCGCAACACGCTGCTGTTGTCCAAACGACATCTCTCCTATCAAGGCCTGTTTCTTGTCGGCAATGCCAAGACGCTCAAACCAACTGTCTATTTTTTCTGCATCGGCAAAGCCAGTAAGCTTGTTCTTTATCTCCACATTTTCCCACGCTGTGAGTTCGGGAAAGAGGCGCAACTCCTGAAACAGATGGCTTACGTGAGAACGGCGCACTTCTGTCCAATCCTTCTCGCGATACTTTGCGCTTACGGCAGAGTTAAAAAAGATGTTGCCCGTGTAGTCGTGGCGATAGCCTATGAGGTAGCTACAGAATGTGCTTTTGCCCATTCCGCTTGCTGCCTCTACAAGATAGAGCTTGCCTTTCTCAAAAGTAGCCTCTGTCTTCCATATTTCCGACTTCATGTCGTTTCGGTTGGCAAAGACGTGAGGAACAACATTGTTGAAAACAATCTTTTCCATTTTTCTATTTGTTTATTATCAATTATTTATTTCACAACATAAATCACAGCATCCACATCACCAAGTATAGGCTTTACGATGCTGCCTACTCCCGCCGACAATGCTTCTCCTTGTGTCAAGCCCTTGATGTTGAGCATAAGCACCATGCGGTTGCCCTGTATTTCTTTCTTCAGTTTGTCGGCTATAGGTTGAGGTTTCTCACCTTTATACTCTGGCACCAACTTAGCGTCGGTAGTTCCATAGAACATATCTCCCTCAAGTCCAAAGGCAAAGCGTGTGTTGCCACCGTTGTAGCTCCATGCCCCGTTCGTTCCGGTAATGCTGCATCCCTTTGCACACGACTGTTTCCAGTAGTCCACATCTGCTGTCCATGCAGGATTTTTCACCCTTGCAAACATTGTCATGTCCATATTGTCCGATCCGCCAAGAGCAGTGGTCGTGAAAGTCAAGTCGCCGTCCACGCTGCGGATAATGTTGTCGAAATCGATGGCTGTGTTTATGCCCACGAGCAAAGCCTGCAGAGCCTTGTTGTTTTGAAGCAAAGGCAAGAACTGTTTGCCGTCGACATTGGTGAAGAGTCCAATGCTGCATGTGTTGGGTATTTTGTCCAAAAAGTCGCCGTTTATCTTTCGATATGTAGAGTTAGCCTTCTTCAAAGCTTCGTCTACCGACTTGTTGAAGGAAAATGTCTCTCCCTTCATTCTCACTACCTTGTCCTCCTTGTCGAAGTCTACAGCCACCAACACCTGCGAGGCATCTGCGTCCTTGGGCGCACCGATAGTGAATGGCGCAACCATCTTTTCTGGCAAAGCCTGCACCTGTGCAACCATAGCTACCGAACTTTCCATAGAGTCGAGTTTGGCAAACATTGGCCGGGTGATGATGCTTGCATCCTCGTCCTGTCTCAGCATTTTTGTTATTTTGCGTTGGGCGTCGCCCAATGCAGCCGCACTAACAGGGCCAACAACTATCAGAGCCTTGCTTGAAAAGCCCACAGCCCAACAGTTGTTGATGTCGGTGAAGGTGAAGTCGCCCTGCTTGCGTAGCGAGCCACATTTTCCCTCGCTATTAGCTTTCTCGAAAGTTTCCTTCAGTTGGCTTTCACTTTTCACCTTTGCACAGATACCGAAGTTGCCGTCGACAGTTTCAAAAGCATAAGCCGTGCTCGACCAGTCTACTCCGCAGCCCTCCACATTAATGTCCTTAGGAAGAAGCGAGGCAAAAGCCTTGGTGCCCTCTTCCACTCCAAGTTGCTTTACGTCCACCTTCACAATGGCCGTAGCCGAAGATGGAATTGCGTTCACATAATCGTTATTGGAACATGATGCTGCCAACAAGGCAACTGCAAATGCCATCAACGTCGTGCGTCCTGTGGTCTTAAGATGATTTAAAACATTCATAAACCTTATTATATTTTTACCTTATTATATAGTTAGAGTCTTCGTTTTGAGAGATTGGCCATCATTACCGCGCTCAGTCCTGCCGTCTCTGTTCTCAGTCGGCTTAGTCCGAGACTTATCGGCTCATAGCCATGCTCCATAGCTTTTCTTACTTCGTCGATGGAGAAGTCGCCCTCCGGACCCACAAGAATGGTAACGGGCTCATCCATCGGAACCGTATGCAGAGTCTCAAACAAATCCTTGCGTTCAATCTCCATGTAGCAATGTGCAATAAACTTTCGGCCCTCGCGAGGAGTGGCAACAAACTTGTCGAATGCTTCCAGTTCGTTCACTTCAGGTTTCCATGCCTTATGGCTCTGCTTCATTGCAGACACCACAATGCGCTCCACACGGTCGGTGCGCAGATTTTTGCGCTCAGAGAATTTGCAGTTCAGGAAACTTAGCTCGTCGAATCCTATCTCTGTTGCCTTTTCGGCCATCCATTCTATGCGGTCCATCATCTTGGTTGGCGCAATGGCAAGAGCTATGCGTCCCTGCCATTCACGTTGGCACGGCAACTGCTCCACTATATTGTAAAGGCAATGCTTGCCAGAGGCAACGCTCACCTCAGCGTCAAACAATCCCCCCTCGCCGTCTACAAGCAGCATGTGGTCGCCACTCTCAAGCCGCAACACGCGCACGGCATGTTTGGCTTCCTCTTCGGGCAGTTCGCCTGCGCTGGAGGCATTGGGCACATAAAAATATCTCACTTCTTTCATGATCTTTTGTTTTAAACAATGTTTATATATAAAAACTATAGGTGTGCCGCGAATGTTTTCTTTCATTTATTATCTTAAGAAATCACTCATGACACACCTGTTGGCATTAACATTTTGTTTTAATCATTGCTACTCTTCTTTGTTCTGAACATCAAGGCGAAGAGCACAGCCACTACAAGAGCATATCCTGCAAAAATGAACCAGCAAGTCTGCCAGTTGCCCACAAGATAACCCTCGTCGGTCCAGTGGCAATAATGATTTATCACCTCGCCCGCAAGCAGAGTTCCTATGGTTGCTCCAAGACCGTTGGTCATGAGCATGAACAATCCCTGGGCCGAGGCTTTCACCTTCTCGTCACACTCCTGGTCAACAAATAGCCCGCCCGAAACGTTAAAGAAGTCAAACGCAACACCGTATACAATGCATGAGAGTATGAACAGCGTAACGCCGGGGAACACTGGATTGCCCAATCCGAAGAATCCGAATCGCAACACCCAGGCAAACATGGCCATGAGCATAACCGTCTTGATGCCGTAGCGGCGTAGGAAGAACGGAATGAGCAAGATGCACAAGGCCTCTGCCACCTGGCTTATCGACACCAAGAGCGTGGCGTTGTTTGCGGCAAATGAGTCTGCCATTTCCGGAATGCCCTTGAAGCTTGTGATGAAAGGAGTGGCGTAGCCGTTGGTCACCTGCAACGACATTCCCAACATACATGAGAAGACGAAGAACATAGCCATGCGCTTGGTCTTGAACAGGCGGAACGCATCGAACCCAAACGACTCAGCGAGCGACCGTGTCTTGCTTGCCTTAGTCTGAAGCTTACATTGCGGCAATGTGAAACAATACACACACAGCAGGATGCCAAGCAATCCCGACACAAGAAACTGGTATTGAGTATATTGGAATTTGCTTGTGTTCTCAGCCAAAGTAAAGCCGAAGGCTCCATCGTTGAGCACGGCACAATTCACAAACCACATAGTGGCGATGAATCCCACGGTGCCAAACACACGGATTGGCGGGAAGTCCTTCACCGTGTCCAGGCCGTTGTTCTTCAATATCGTGAACGCCGTGGTGTTGGAAAGCGCGAGCGTAGGCATGTAGAAAGCCACACTTATGGTGTAGAGACTGATGAACAGGGTCTTGTCGGGCATGGCGTCGTTGGAGCCGAGCGCAAACAGGCTCACCATAAACACACCTGCTACAAGATGGCAAATACCCAACAGTCGTTGGGGTTGGACAAGTCGGTCGGCCACTATACCCATCAGTGTGGGCATGAATATAGACACAATGCCCTGGATGGCATAGAACCATGAGATTTCACCACCCATTCCGGCTCTTCCCAAATAGTTGCCCATAGAGGTGAGGTAGGCTCCCCAGACAGCGAATTCCAAGAAATTCATAACTGCCAAACGTACTTTCGTATTCATTTATTCGTTCAAATAGTTGTAATTAGTTATACTTTAGCATTTAAGTTAATCAAAGAGGTGCATAATTAATATGCAAAGATACTATTTTTTCGGATAAAGCAAACAAACATTTGCTCCTAACTTCCCTAATTTCTGAAAATAATTTCATACTCCTTTCTTTTACACTATCCAAGAACATGATTTATTGTTTAAAAATACATAAAATATGGCAACAAACAAAATATTAGCTGTTGCAAACTTGTTAATATAAAAACTTTTCACTACCTTTGCAAGGATTTTCGGAACATTGCCGAATATCTAATTTATATTACGCCGTAAGAAAGTTTTAAGCTTTATAAGATGAGACAACTTAAGATTCAAAAGAGTATTACAAACCGTTCCAGTGAGGCACTTGACAAATATCTTGTTGAGATAGGTCGTGCTCCGCTGATTTCAATTGACGAAGAGATTGAGCTTGCCCAGAAAATCAAGAAGGGCGGCCCTGAGGGAGAGCGCGCTAAAGACAAGCTCGTTACTGCCAATCTCCGATTTGTAGTTTCTGTTGCCAAGCAATATCAGCACCAGGGTCTTACCCTCACCGACCTTATCGACGAGGGCAACATCGGCCTTATCAAGGCTGCTCAAAAGTTTGACGAGACACGAGGTTTCAAGTTCATCTCATACGCTGTGTGGTGGATACGTCAGAGCATTCTACAAGCTATCGCCGAGCAGAGCCGTATCGTGCGCTTGCCCCTCAACCAGGTTGGTTCGCTCAATAAGATCAATCACGAGATTAACAAGTTTGAGCAGGAGAACCAGCGTCATCCTTCGGTGTCGGAGCTTTCTGATGCTACCAAGATTGACGAGGAAAAGATTGGCCAGAGCCTTATGGCCGACGGTCATCACGTGAGTATCGACGCTCCATTCCAGGACGGAGAGGACAACTGTATGCTCGACGTTATGCCGAGTGGCGACGACAGCCGTACAGACCGCAAGGTTGACCATGAGTCAATGGCTCTTGAGCTTAACTCTGTGCTCAACAAGGTTCTCAAGGACCGCGAGATAACTATCATCCGCGAATGTTTTGGCATTGGTTGCCACGAGAAAGGACTTGAGGAGATTGGCGACCAGCTGGGGCTTACCCGCGAGCGTGTTCGCCAAATTAGAGAGAAGAGCATTGCCAAGCTGCGCGACAGCGGCAACGCAAAGATTCTCATGAAGTATTTAGGCTAAATTTTAATTGTTCACGTAAGTGCCTAACAGTTAGCTTCCGAACTGATTGTCACTTACAATATGAACGCCATCGAAACAGAGTAACATTCTCTGTCTCCTTGGCGTTTTTTGTTTCTTCGAAATTTTTATATAATTTCTTTTAAACCAAATATCATTTTTTTCGTCTAATCATTATAAGATGTTCTAAAACATCATTGACAACAAATATTATTTTTCTTAAAAAAAACAACATCATTATGAAAAGGACTATGAGAATCTTGACGATTGCCTTTTTCTGCATTCTGTCATGCAGCACTTTGGCAAATGCAGGCAACGACAAGCCTATTTCTGTGAATGCACTTCCAGCCAAAGCCCAAACCTTGCTCACCACACATTTCAACCGTCAGAAGGTGGCACTCGCTACTATTGAGTCGGGTGTCGTCAGTAGGAGCTACGATGTAGTTCTAAAGAATGGCACAAAGCTTGAGTTCAACAAGAAGGGAGAGCTCACGGAGATTGACTGCAAGCAAGGAGTGGTGCCAGCTAAGTTGATTCCGCAATCCATTAAGGATTATTTGAAGAATAATTATCCCGACCAACAAGTTCGGAAGCTTGAGATTAAGAAGAACGAATATGAAGTGGAATTGGCTAACGGTATGGATTTGACCTTCAACAAACATTTCCAGTTAATAGATATTGATTGAGTTCGTACGAAAGTAAAGGCATTATAAATACATGGTGTTTTAGTTAAAGATTTGCAATAAAACGCTTGTAAAAAATCGAAATCACAATAAAATAGATATCTTTGTGTCGAATATGACACATAAAATATACTTACACCATAAAGCTCTTCGTTTATAGTAAGTTGTCTGCACCCCTTCTTCAGACAACTTATTATAAACGAATTATATATTTAATGGGCTTAATAATTTTATATTTTTTAGGTGCTCTGTCACTATCCTTTTTATGTTCCGTCCTTGAGGCGGTACTTCTCTCTACTCCTATGTCGTTTATCTCGATGAAGGAGAGTCAAGGCAATAAGACTGCCTCCTTGATGAAACAGTACAAGAACAATGTCGACCGTCCTGTGGGCGCGATTCTCTCGCTCAACACCATCGCCCACACTATCGGTTCGGCAGGTGTGGGAGCGGAGTCGATGAAACTCTTTGGCGAAGAATACTTCGGTGTAATTTCTGCCATTCTGACGTTATTGATTCTGGTAATTTCCGAAATCATCCCTAAGACCATAGGAGCTTCATGTTGGCGTTCGCTCGCCGTAACCTCCACCAAGATAATACGAGTGCTCATCTTCATTACCTACCCCCTGGTACTGCTGTCTGAACTCATCACCAAGGTATTTACACCGAAGAATCATCAGGCTTCTGTAAGTCGCGAGGAAGTGTCGGCGATGGTGGATGTAGGCACAACTGAAGGTATCTTCCGCGAGTCGGAAAGCAAGATTATCAAGAGTTGCATCCGTTTGGCAGGAGTAAAGGCAAGGGAGGTGATGACACCTTCCATTGTGGTTGAGACTGCCAATGTAAACATGACACTCAAGGAGTTCTACGAGCAGCAGACATGGAGTTTCTCTCGCATTCCTGTCTACGACAAGAGTAAGGATTACATCATCGGTTATGTGCTTAAAGACATGGTTCTGAAGCAATTGTCGGATGATAAATTCGAAACCAGACTGTCTGACCTTACACGCCCTATCCTGTCTTTCAACGAGGAAGACTCGGTATATCAGATATGGGAGAAAATGCTTGAAAAGCGCGAGCATATCTCAATAATCGTCGATGAATACGGCTGTCTTCGTGGCGTGGTCTCAATGGAAGACGTGATAGAAACCATGACCGGCGTGGAAATAGTTGACGAAGACGACGTGGCTGTGGACATGCAGGCTTTCGCAAAGGAGAAGTCGCGCATGATGTTGAAGAAGTAAGAGAAAATGAGCTTTTTCTCTGACAAAATCATGGCGTTATGAATCAGTTTATCTGCATCCAACATTACGACTCCCCATGCGGAGCACTCGTCCTGGCCTCTTTTGCTGACAAACTGTGCCTTTGCGACTGGAACGAGAATCCCTTTGCCGAGCGCAACAAACGTCGGCTTGTGGAATATTTTAAAGCTTCTTTCAGGACAGAGACTCCTTCTGTCCTGGAAGAAACCAAACGCCAACTCGACGAATATTTTGATTGTAATCGCACAACATTCAATATCCCTTTGCATCTGGTGGGCACGAATTTTCAGCTGCGAGTGTGGAATGAATTGCTGAAAATCCCCTACGGAGCTACAAGGAGTTACAAGGAAATTGCTCTCAGCATAGGCAACCCTAAAGCCGTAAGAGCCGTGGCTGGAGCAATCGGAGCAAACGGCATCAGTATCATCGTTCCATGCCATCGCGTTGTAGGCAGCAACAAGTGTCTTACTGGCTATGCAGGAGGACTGGAGGCCAAGAGAATATTGCTGGGGATAGAGACGCTAATAAAATGAAAATCAAAACATAAGACTTGTACATTAAACTAAATGATTACAAATAATACAATGAAATTTTTTATTCTTTATTTACTCTTACTCCCCACTTGCCTTATTGCACAAAACAAGGAGGACAAAATGCCGAGGCATTTTACTAAAGTGCAAAAGTTACAGGATGTAAACGTGACAGGAACTCGCCCTCATTACGTAAGACTCAAGGGATATTATCGCAGTTATCAAACCAACGACTCGATAATGAAATACTACAACGACGGTATAGTGGAATATTACATCAACTTGAAAAACGGAAAAACCGACCTATGTTCTTATTCTAATAGAAATCTTCATAACAGCAAACTAATTGCGGAAGACAAAAAGCGAGCATTTATGGTCAGTGACAAAGGCACATTCCGTCCTTGGCCGGAAGACAAAACGCTCATCGAGCAGTATCGGAAGAATTATCAAATTAAAGACTCCATAGATTCCCAGCTCATTTTGCTTAATCAGCAAACGATAGGTTCGATACATACTGACAGCACTCTCAACATCTGTCAGGTAGAAATCAACCAGCTTCCCACTTACAAGAGTCTTACTCATGAACTTTTTGGATATTCTAAAACAGACACTTACGACCATGTAGTGGAAGCCTATCAGATAAGTCCTGAAGATTATTACTCATTCAAAGACTTGTTATTTCAGAAGACCGACAACAGTTATCTCTTCTCACATAAAAAGGACAAGCGTCAGCAACTCATACACGTGATAACTGAACTATACATTACGGAAAAGGAATATGTGGAAAAGAAATTATCCTTCAAGCCACAAAAGCAAACCCCTAAGGAAGCGACAGCCACAATAGCAGAATTCTGCACCAAGAATAACATTCCTTCAATGCCGGCACCTGTCATTCTTGCCATAAACCAACTAACTCATTACAATCCCGCAAATCTGAAAGACATAAAAAAATAAATAATCGAGTAGGAGGTAAACGCTACGCATCTCATTTACACCGACCATTCCGAATAGCTATCGGGCTTTGGTTTGTTTAGCAACCTTACCCACGGTCATATGCCTTGTATGAAGTTTCTGTTC
>CAKQEI010000042.1 GCA_934230115.1 uncultured Prevotella sp.
GTACTTCATCCTGCAGATGTTGAAGTTAAAGATGGAGTCGTGTATCTTCCTCTGTTTATGGCGAGTCTATTATAGATGTGTCATTTCGTTCTACCTTGAAGACGAAACGAGCCGAACAAAAAAGAAGCGGCAACGGGCTGCGCTGTTGTTGCGATGTCAATAAAGGCAATAGCCAAAACAAAATCGAGAACCGCACGAGGGCTTGTTCGAAAGCAAAATCAGTTTGGCTCAGCCACCCGTCTTTCAGAGTGCAGTAGCCGTGTTGTCGCCTCACCGTGCGTAATGTTTTGTAAAATAAAAAACCTTTTCTTCTATTTGCCTTATTTTATTATTTATGTTAACGACATCGCAGATGGCGCATGAGCCGAAGTTTCCCGACAGGCGTTCAGTCTTCGGTTACCCGTTGCCGTAGGAGGTTTTAATTTAGTTGTTTTTTTCTACTTCCCCAAGTTGGATACAATCTCGTAGATTTCCTTCAAGTCGTTGGGGATGGTTATTTTCAGTTGAGCTATGCGTCGCTGTTCTTGGTCTTTGTGTGTAATAAACTCCTTTTCGAGTTTAGCCATTTCCGCCAGATAGTCGGCCTTCTTGATGTTGAAGTCGCCCTGCTTGCGCTCCTCGTCCTCGCGCAGAGCCTCGTCGATGTTGTGTGTGTAGCCGTTCAGCTCGGCCTGTGCTTTGCGGTATTCCGCCTGCAAGGCAAAGAAGCACGCTTCCAGGTCGTTGAGCTCAACACTCGGCTCGTGTCGATAGAGTAGAGTGTCGCGTCCGCTGCCATCTATCTCGGCCTCCTGGCACATGATTTTCATGTAGGCCTTGCGTGCTTCGGAGAGGTGGCCGTCAGGGTGGATGAATTTGCCAAAGGCGGCAGCCTTAGCCTCGAGCGAGAGAATGCGTGCACGGTCTTTTATGGAGAGTGTGGCCAGGTGTTCCTCGCGTGTGAGCGAGTGTGGCAGCTCAGGTTTTTCGGGCATCGTGATGTTGTTCTGCTTGCAATATTCCTCGATGGTCATGTTGTGAGAGTCGCTGAGCATCTGTGTGCGAGTCTTTATGGCCTCGCGTAGCCAAGCGATTAGCGAGTTGGCGAGCGAAATCTTGCGCAGTTGGTCGGCTATGCCTTCAATCTGCTGCTTGTCCCATCCGCGTTGCACTCGCTGCTGTTTGTCGGAGCCAATGATGGTTAGAAAGCTGTTGTAGAACTCCACATTCTCAAGTTCCTGCGATTGCGCCTGAACATATTCCTTGGCAAGGTTGGCAATGTGGTTGGCCGATGTGGACGTGAGTCCTGCGGCTGCGAAAAAAGTCAAATCCTGTTCCATATCTGTAAGTTTTATTCCGACATTTTTTTATGAGCTATTTTTTCGCCTCTTTCTCCAGTCTCAGTCGGTCGAGCTCGTGAGCGAGTGCGCGGTGCACATCGAAGAATCCGGAGATCATGGCAGTCATGTAGTCCTGTATGTTGGGTATTTGGGGTGTCAACAAAAACTGCCGCTTGGTATGTACCACCATACGGTTCTTTTCGGTATCAATAGAGTATACAACGCATGGTCCGCCTAACTTGAAGTTGATGCTGTTGATAGCCTTGCGCAGTCGCGACACCTCGTCGATGTCGTCCAGCTCGACGCTGCCCCATGCAAAGTCGTAGGCTGTGACGAGCAGGCAGTCGTTCGAAGCCACAATGCAGAACGTCTCGCCTTGGAATCCGAAGTCGATGCGGTCCGGGTCTTCCTCATCCTCCGACATTTTGCAGTTGAGGTCGGCAAGCAGAGCCTTGCAAAGCTCGTGGGTTTTAAGTCCCGTGTAGTCGGGTGATGGTGTGTCTTCGGTTTCGTTTGCGTCGTCTTTGTAGTCGCTTTCTTGTGTGTTGGCGTTGTCTTCATGCGAGCCTGTGTGTCGCTGTCTGTATTGGGGGTAGAAGTACAGGCAGGCTATAGCAATGACTAAGCAGAGTACTATCATTATATATTCCATAGTCGTTGGTGTTGAAGTGATTCTATATATTGTTATGCAAAAGTAATAGAAATACATTGAAAAACAAAAAGAAAAGACAGTTTCGTTGTAAAAAAACTTGTATATTGACCTATTATAATGGTCTTTATGGCCTAAAGCTTGAATTTATTTGAGCTTATTACTCCATGTCTCACTTTTTTTGCGTAATTTTGCATGTTGAAATAATCTTAAAACATTATATGTCAAGAAAAAAGAAACCACTCCCGATACTTGAGAACGTGACCATAGAGGCTGTGGCAGCCGAAGGCAAATCGTTGGCTCATGTCAACGATATGGTTGTCTTTGTGCCGTTTGTAGTGCCAGGCGACGTTGTCGACCTTCAGGTGCGCAAGAAGAAGCATAGCTATTGCGAGGCCGAGGTGATACGCTTTATTAAGAAGAGCGAGGTGCGCGAGGAGCCCATGTGTGAGCATTTCGGCATTTGTGGAGGCTGCAAATGGCAGAACCTGCCATACGAAGAGCAGCTTAAGGCCAAGCAGAAGCAGGTGCACGACCAGCTTACACGCATCGGCAAGATAGCATTGCCAGAGTTCCGACCCATTATGGGTTCGGTGCATATCAAGGAATACCGCAACAAACTGGAGTTTGGCTGTTGCAACAAACGCTGGCTCACCCGCGAGCAGATAGCCGAAGGCACACAGTTTGACAATATGAACGGCATCGGTTTCCACATAACTGGTGCTTTCGACAAGATATTGCCTATTGAGAAGTGCTGGCTTATGGACGACCTGCACAACAAGATACGCAACGCCATACGCGACTATGCCTTTGAGACAGGCATGACATTCTTCGACCTAAGACAGCAGCACGGCTTGCTGCGCGACATAATGATACGCAACTCGAATACTGGCGAGTGGATGGTGCTCATACAGTTCCACTACGACGAGGAGGGCGACGAGGAGCGTGCTAAGGGATTGCTGCAGTATGTTGCCGACAAGTTCCCCGAGATAACATCGCTCATGTATGTGGACAACCAGAAGTGCAACGACACCTTTGGCGACCTCGAACTCTTGGTGTTCAAGGGCAACGACCATATCTACGAGACTATGGAGCAGCTTCGCTTCAAGGTGGGCCCCAAGAGCTTCTACCAGACCAACACCGAGCAGGCTTATCATCTCTACTCAGTGGCTCGCGAGTTTGCGCAGCTTACTGGCGACGAGCTTGTGTACGACCTCTATACCGGCACTGGCACCATAGCCAACTTTGTGGCGCGTCAGGCTCGCAAGGTAATAGGCATTGAGTATGTGCCCGAGGCTATCGAGGATGCAAAGGTGAACTCTCAGGTGAACAATATCGACAACACTCTGTTCTATGCAGGCGACATGAAGGATATTCTCAACGATGAGTTCATTGCCGAGCATGGTCGTCCGGATGTTATCATCACCGACCCGCCACGCGCCGGTATGCACCCCGACGTGATAGAGACTATACTTCGTGCCCACCCCAAGCGCATTGTCTACGTAAGCTGCAACCCTGCCACTCAGGCTCGCGACCTCCAGGCTCTTGATGTAGCCTATAGCGTTAAGGCTGTGCAGCCGGTGGATATGTTCCCGCATACTCCGCATGTGGAGAATGTGGTGCTGCTGGAAGAATGTTGAATGTTGAATGTGGAATGTTGAATGGTTGCGCGGAGCGCAATGTTGAATGTGGAATGTGGAGTGTGGAATGGTCGGCGAGCCGATGAAGAATGTTCGAATGAAGAATGAAGTAATTCCACACTCAACATTCAACATTAATCATTCTACATCGCCAACGGCGACCATTCAACATTCCACACTCCACACTCAACATTCAACATTCCACATTCAACATTCTAAAAAACTCAAAAATGAAAAAGATTCTCTCGATAGCTCTCGCTTCTCTCGCCACACTTGGCGCAAACGCACAGAGCAAAAGTCCGCAGATTTCTGTCCTTAGCGACATAAAGTTCAGCGGATACGTAATGACACAGTTCCAGGCAAGCGACCAGGAAGACAAGGAAAGCAATTCGTTCAATATACGAATGGTGCGTCTCGCACTCGACGGACGCCTGATGAAGGACTTCTACTGGAAGGTGCAGCTTCAGGTGAACGGCAACACCAGCGACCTTGGCTCATCGCCACGTATGGTTGATGCCTTTGCCGAATGGCAGAAATATGACGCCTTCAAGATTAAGGCGGGACAGTTTAAGCGTCCGTTCACATTCGAGAACCCTATGCACCCTGTGACACAGGGATTTATGGGCTACTCGCAGAACGTAAGCAAACTCTCTGGCTTCAGCGACCGTGTGGGTGAACATGCAAGCAACGGACGCGACATAGGTGTACAGATTCAGGGCGACTTCCTTAAGAACCAAGCAGGACGCAACCTCTTGCACTATCAGGTGGGCGTGTTCAACGGACAGGGCACAAACCAGAAGGATGTAGACCAGCGCAAGGATGTGATAGGCGGCTTGTGGGTAATGCCAGTCAAGGGGCTTCGCCTTGGTGCCTTCGGATGGACCGGCTCTTATGCCCGCAAGGGTACATGGACCGAGAATGGCGAGACAAAGAGTGGCGTGCGCTCACTTCCTATGAACCGCTATGCCTTTAGTGCCGAGTATGCCGCCAACGACTGGACTCTCCGCTCTGAGTATATCCACAGCCAGGGTTATGGCTTTGCCAAGTCGCAGACAAGTGGAAAGGTGGACGACTGCAACATCAACTATGCAGCAGGCGACAAGGCAGACGGTGTGTATGCTCTCATGATTGCTCCAATCATCAGCAAGAAGCTGTATGCCAAGGCTCGCTACGACTTGTATCGTCCGCGTGCCGAATGGTCGACATCGAAGACCAACTACGAGATTGGCGCCAACTACTGGATTGGCAAGAACATGATGCTGGCAGCCGAATATGTGCGTGTAAACGACCGTAGCTTGGCAGCCGACAAACACAACTACAATATGGTAGATGTGGAGTTTGATGTGAAGTTCTAAAAGTACTTCCAACAGACTAAAAGAAACAAAGAAATTAGTTAGACTCTTCATTTTTTCATGGGGGGGGGGAAATTTCAAAGTTTCTCCTTCTCCCTTTTTTATGATATAATAAAGCGGAGAAAACCTATTTAAAAGCTATATTCATAAAACCAATTAACAACATTATTAATTAAACAGAAATGAATAAGGTTATTAAGCACTCTTCAAGTAAAGGTCATCAAAAGGATGACGCTGACATTTTCCGTGAGCAAAGTCTGCGTGCAATACGCCGCAGAAAGTACATGTCGAAAATGATCCTTTGGGTATTGTCTGCATTGGCAGTATTGGTTGTTGCAGCTGTGTTTGCTGCGTATTATCTTGATGCATAAAGTAACAACGACAACGACTACAACTGCAAAAAAAATTACTCAATCTAAAAGCAAAAAGGCTCAAACTTGTATCAACTACAAGTTTGAGCCTTTGCTGTTATATGTCGCTTACTGCTTTAATCGGCAATCAAAGCAAACTCAGCAGCCGACGCATAGTCGACGCCATAGTGAGCGTTGAGTGCACGGAAGCGGATGTAGCGTGCCTTTACTGGCTTCTCGAACATCACCTTTTTAAGCTCGGCAGAGCTGTCGAAATTACCCTTCATGATAGGTGAGCCCCATGTCTTGCCGTCGTTGCTTACGTAGATTTCGTAGCTCTTGATGCGACCATAGCCAGTGTCCTGGCGTGGCAGGAAGGTGAAGCCCTTCATGAGCTTAGTCTCCGAAGCGTCGAAGTCGATCCAGTGAGGATACTTGGCAAGTGTGATAGAGTACATAGTGTGCCAGATAGTAGACTCGTCGCCATCCACAAGATGTACGGCGTCGCCCTCTTCGGGTTCCTCAGACGAGGCGTAGGCCACCTGCAGGGGCACCACGTCAACCTTGTCGTAGGTCATGGTTGTCTTCAGCTGAGGCACTTCCTTGTACCATGTTGTGATGGTTCCACCATTGCGCATGTCTATCGGCTGAGTGTAAACGGTAGGCTTCTTGGCACCCTTAAGGCTGTAGAGAATAGTGCGGTTCTTGGCAGGTGTGCTGAGAATCACGTTGCCGTTGATGCGGTGCTCAATGCTGATAGGCTGCTCGCCTGAGAGCGACACCTTGGCAGCATCAGTCATGGCCTTTGCGCTTGCGTCGGCAGCAGGACGTATCACGAAACCGAAGTTGTAGTTCTGGCTGTAGGTGCGGTCGGGAGAGAGAGGTCCACCCTGTCCGCAGCTTGCTCCGCCAAGACCAGTGACCTTAGCATCAAGATGCAGGTAGGTGCCATCTGTCTCCGGCAATTCGTTGGCATGTGCCACAACAGCCATCTGCTGAGCACTCCAAGGCAGTGCCGAAGCCGACATAGTGCTGTCGGTAACGAAAACTACAGCCGGCTTGCCGCTCTCGCTAAGAGCACACCAGCGCACTTCCTCGCGGTTGCCCATCGACTGTGGCTTTGGCAATACAATGTCCTGCTCGCCTACAATGCCACGGTGGTGCTCGATGAACTGACCCGTCTTGCGGTCGTTATAGTTGTTCACCGGACCGCGTCCGTAGTAGTCGAAGGTCTTGTATGTCTTCGGCAACTTCATTGCGTAGCCAATGCGTGGGAGAATGACGCTCGCACGGTTGGCTGAGATAGCACTCTGAAGCTCAATCGAACCATCCTTGTAGATAGTGTAAATCTGGTTGGTGGTGAACTTGAAGTCGTCCTTGCCAAGCTTCTGCTTGTCAACGTCGAATCTGTAAGCCGACTGTGGGTCGCGGTCGCGGTTGCCATAAACCTGACGGCATCCCTCCTTGCCCTGGCTCTCCACAGTAAGGCTAATCTGCAATGAACCATCCTTCTGCTTGGTGATGGTAGGATTGCCAACTACGCGGTGGTCGAGGTCGTAGAGTCCGAACTTGAACCATGCGTTGTGGTAGCCAATGCCAGCATCGTTGTCGGTAGGAGCACGGAAAGCGTCGAGCTTAGGGCCATTGCCATTGGTGAATACAGTGTTGCCACCGTAAGCCAACTCGTCGATGCTACCGTTGCTGAGGTTGAATGTGACGTTGAAGTTGTCGCCCTTCACCTTCACCTGCTTGGCATCATGAGTATAGTAGATGTTGCCCTTGTCGTTGGCTATAGTGTTGAGCTGCGGAGCTGCCTGCTGTGCGCCTTTCACCAAGAGCTGCTCTTCCATCTGAGCATAACCCTTCTTAGCCCAAGGCATGTCCTTGCCCTGCAGGAACTGCACCTTGACGAAGTATTCGCTCTGTGGGTCGAGCTTAGAGTAATCGTAGTCGAGAGTATACTCCTGACGCTCGCGTGGACCAACGATGTTCTTTGCTCCCATGAGCTGTCCGTCGCTCTTGATGCACTCGCCATCCTTCCACAACGACCATACTATCTGATAGCCGCGCAGCGGTTCGAAGTAGTTCTTGTTGAATATCTCGATGCGTCCCTTGGTCATGTCGACAGCCTTGACACCCACATTCTGATAAACCTTCTTCACCTCAAAGTACTGAGCCTTAGGCGAAAGGTCGGGGCGCATGATACCGTTCATACAGAACATACCGTCGTTAGGCTTGTTGTCCATGCCGAAGTCGCCGCCATAGCCCCAGTAGCGCTTGCCAGTCTTGGGGTCGATATTGTCGATAGCCTGGTCTACCCAGTCCCAGATGGCACCGCCCATAAAGAAGTTGGTGCTCTCGATAGCGTTCCAGTAGTCAACGAGGTTGCCAACAGCGTTGCCCATAGAGTGGGCGTACTCCGAGATGTGGTAAGGATACTTGATGTCGTACTTACCCTTCACAGCCTCCTGCACCCAAGGAATCGAAGGATACTGGTTGGAACCCATGTCCACGATGTCGTTGTTGCGCTCATACTGCACAGGGCGGCTTGTGTCGTAGGCCTTGATAGCAGCGTAGCAGTCCTTGAATGTGTCGCCAGGACCAGCCTCGTTGCCAAGACTCCATATCACTACCGAAGGATTGTTGACAGTGGCGTGCACCATCTCCATGTTGCGAGCCACGTGAGCGTTGCGGAACTCCTTGACGTGCGACAACGACTCCTTGCCATAGTAGTACTCGTGGCTCTCGATGTTGGCCTCGTCCTCAAGATAGATGCCATACTTGTCGCAGAGATAGTACCAGTAAGGAGCGTCCGGGTAGTGGCAGTCGCGCACGTGGTTGATGTTGCCACGCTTCATGAGGAACACCTCGTGCTCCATCTGCTCGCGCGATACGTAGTGGCCAGTCTTAGGATTGTTCTCATGACGGTTCACACCCTTCATCTTGATAGGCTGACCATTGAGATAATAGTAGCGGCCTGCAAGTCCAAACTCATCCTTTTCGGCAGGAGTGTCCTTAATCTCAATCTTGCGGAAACCAACGATAGTAGAGAATGTCTCCACCACATTGCCCTTCTTGTCCTTCAACTCGCCAACGAGAGTGTAGCGATGAGGAGCCTCTGCGCTCCAAGGCTTAACCATGTTGCCAGCGTTGAGGGTGACATCCACAACAGTCTTGCCGTTCTTGGTCAATGTGGCGAGCTGCTGTGTGGCCTTGATGTTTGGCACAAGAGTGTTCTCGTCGGAATAGAGCTTGTTCTCGTAAAGCTGATAGCTCAGCGAGTAGCCCTTGGCATCCTTGTTGGTGAGGTTGTTCAGCTCAGCCGAAATCTTCAATGAGGCATCGGTGTAAGTCTCGTCGTAGTCGGGGATAGCCTTCAAGTCGCGCACCTGGACCTTAGGCTTTGCTGTGAGCGATACAGAGCGGAAGATACCCGGCAGGCGGAACATGTCCTGGCTTTCGAGGAACGAGCCGTCGCTGTGGCGGTAGACCTCAACAGCCACAATGTTCTCGTCCTTCTTGTTAAGATAGGGAGTGATGTCGAACTGTGCGAGGTTGCGTGAGTTCTTTGAGAAGCCAACATACTTGCCGTTGATGTAGATATAGAAGAACGAGTCTACGCCATCGAAGTTGATGTAAATCTCTTTGCCCTCCCAGTCGGCAGGGATGGAGAATGAGCGACGGTATGAGCCAACCTCGTTGCGGTTGTTGTATGTCATCCAGTTCTTGTTGGGTGTGCGCATAACGCCACCCTTCCAGTCGCCCACCTTCACGCTGTGCTGAAAGATGACACGCTGGTTGGAATAAAGAGGATAGCCATATTTGAACTCACCCTTTTCGGTCATGCCAGCTGTGTTCCAGTTCATAGGCACCTGCACACGGTCCCATGCAGAGGCATCGAAGTCAGTACGGAAGAAGTCCTTAGGACGCTCATCGGGATTCTTAGCCCAATGGAATTGCCACTCGCCGTCGAGTGTGCGCCACAAAGAAGAGTTTTCGGGCAGCACTTTGCGAGCCTCTTCCACGTTCTTGAACGAGAAGAACCAAGCGTGTGGCTGTTGCTTGTTGTAAGCTACTGAGTCAGGACTCTGCCATTCCCATCCTGTAGGCTGCGGCATCTGACCATAGTAGAAACCTCCGAGCGGTGCCATCTGCGCATACATCGGCGAAGAGAGCAACGCTGCAAGGAGAATTAATGATGATTTGTTCATAGATTTAGCTGTATATATGTATATGAATTTTCAGTTTACGAAAACGCTTTGCAAAGTTAGTCATTATATTTTATACTACAAAGCTTGCCAACTGATATATGCTTAACTTTCACTGGTATATGCTTAACTTTCACATATATTTGTTTATCTTTCACATATCCTACAGACGTCCAACCTTCTTTAAATATTGAAGTATTCCTCAAGCTTTTCCTCGGCTTTGCCATCAGTATTGTCGAAGTCGTTGATTATCACTCCATGCTCAAGCAGAGCCACACGTGTAGATATTTCAACCGTGTGTTGCAGGTTATGGCTCGAGATGAGCACAGTGGCACCCGTAGACTGGTTGAACTCTGTGATGAGTCGTTTCAGTTGGTTCTGGCTGCTTGGGTCGAGGAAGTTGAAAGGCTCGTCGAGCACCACGAGTTGCGGACGGTTGAGCAGAGCGGCTATAATGCCCACTTTCTGCTTGTTGCCAGCCGAGAAGTCGCGTATGTATTTCTTCTGTCCGAGCACCTCGCCATTCATGAAATGCTCAAAGTCCTTGAGTCTTTCCTCTGTTTGTTGTTTGCTGAGTCCCGACACCTTGCCGATGAACTCGAAGTATTCCTCCGCGGTGAGGAAGTCAATCAGGAATGAGTTGTCGATATAGGCACCAGTGAGCATCTTCCAGTCCTCGCTTACCGACGGGTTTATCTCGCTTGGGATGTCTTCATTTTCAGCCTGCTGCTTGTTGGGAAACATCTTCACATTGCCCTCGTCAGCCTTGAGCAGGTCGAGCATCAGTCGGAATAGGGTAGTCTTGCCGGCACCATTGTTGCCCACAAGACCAATGATTTCACCATCATTGATTGTGAAGTTCTGAATGTCGACGGCAGTCTTGTCGCCGAAACATTTCTTGAGGTTTTCGAGTTGTATTCTCATTGTTGTTTTTATTGTATCTTTTTATGGCAAATTTAATGCTTTTCTGTTATAACCGCAAGCTTTGCGGAGAATGTTTCGTTTATTCTCCGCATTTTTGCGGAGAATAATACTCTAATAACCTTAATTCTCGATATTTAATAAAAAATATTTGCATGGCTGAAATATTATTTGTTACTTTGCATCTTAGAGAACTATCACGGGGTGCCGAATGTCTTCGGCTGAGATTATACCCATAGAACCTGATGCGGATAATGCTGCCGAAGGGAAAATGATATAACTTCAATCAAAGGAGAGGCTACATACTCATAGCCATTACATGCGCGGTGCCCTTAGTGAGGTTGTCACATTATTTTATATAACCCAATTAAGGTGAACTATGAAAATTAAGATTAACAACAAGGAGACAGAAGTCAACGCCACAACTCTGTCGGAACTGGCAGCTGAATTGTCGTTGCCCGAAAAAGGCGTGGCAGTTGCCGTGAACAACCGTATGGTTACTCGTGCAGACTGGAATCAGACAGAGGTAAAAGAGGGCGACAATATTGTTGTCATCAAGGCTGTGTGCGGAGGATAGGCATGTAATATAGTACAAGCGAAAATCATATATTACGGAAATATATAAAAAAAACTCTAAATAAAAATTATGGAAAAGCTGACAATCGCAGGACGTGAGTTCAACTCGCGCCTGTTTCTTGGTACAGGAAAATTCAACAACAACACCCTTATGGCTGAGGCTATCAAGGCTTCGGAGACAGAGATGGTGACAGTGGCTATGAAGCGCATCGAGCTTAACGACGAGCACGACGACCTTCTCTCGCACATCATCCAGAACCCTAACATTCAGTTGCTGCCCAACACCAGCGGTGTGCGCAATGCTGAGGAAGCAGTATTCGCCGCTCAGATGTCGCGTGAGGCTTTCGGCACCAACTGGCTCAAGCTTGAGATTCATCCCGACCCGCGTTATTTGCTGCCCGACTCAGTGGAGACTCTCAAGGCTACAGAGCAGCTTGTGAAGATGGGTTTCGTGGTATTGCCTTATTGCCAGGCCGACCCTACACTCTGCAAGCATCTTGAGGAGGCTGGTGCCGCAACCGTTATGCCGCTTGCAGCTCCTATCGGCACCAACAAGGGCTTGCGCATGAAGGACTTCTTGCAGATTATCATCGAGCAGGCTACTGTGCCTGTAGTGGTTGATGCAGGTATCGGTGCTCCGAGTCATGCTGCTGAGGCTATGGAGATGGGTGCAAGCGCATGTCTTGTGAACACTGCCATTGCTGTGGCAGGCAACCCGGTGGAAATGGCAAAGGCTTTCAAGGAGGCTGTAGTATGCGGTCGTCGTGCTTATGAGGCTGGTCTCGGAGCGGTAAGCGACTGTGCTGAAGCAAGCTCGCCACTCACACAATTCCTCATGTAAAAACGGGTAGACGTGTAATGGACGTTTAAACAAATAAATATTATTCAACGAGTGCCGAGCGCAGTAGAAGCTATATGATTCTTCACTCTTCGTTCTTCACTCTTCACTTAAATAAATTATGCCAAACGACAACAAAGCTTACGCCAAGAGAGAAAAGGCGTATATGCCGGGAAAACTCTTCCCTGAGATAAAGGTAGGAATGACCAAGGTAAACCTCACTCCCACAGTAGTCAGAGACGAGAAGGGACTGCCGCACATGATCCCAAACGAGCCTGTATACATCTACGACACAAGTGGTCCGTACAGCGACCCTAACATTGAGATTGACCTCAAGAAGGGTCTGCCACGTATGCGTGAGCAGTGGATTATCGACCGCGACGACACCGAACAGCTCTCTGAGATAACAAGCGAGTATGGCAAACAGCGTCTTGCCGACCGCTCACTCGACCATCTGCGCTTTGAGCATATCTGCTTGCCGCGCCGTGCACGTGAGGGTAAGCACATCACCCAGATGGCTTATGCCAAGGCAGGCATCATCACTCCCGAGATGGAGTATGTTGCCATTCGCGAGAACATGAACTGCGAGGAGCTTGGCGTTAAGTCGAACATCACTCCTGAGTTTGTGCGCGACGAGATAGCACGCGGACGTGCCGTGCTTCCTGCCAACATCAACCACCCAGAGAGCGAGCCGATGATTATCGGACGCAACTTCCTCGTGAAGATCAACACCAACATCGGCAACTCTGCCACCACTTCGAGCATCGATGAGGAGGTGGACAAGGCTGTATGGTCGTGCAAGTGGGGTGGCGACACATTGATGGACCTCTCTACAGGCGACAACATCCATGAGACACGCGAGTGGATTGTGCGCAACTGTCCGGTGCCAGTAGGCACAGTGCCTATCTATCAGGCCCTTGAGAAGGTTAATGGCAAGGTGGAAGACCTCAACTGGGATGTGTTCCGCGACACACTCATCGAGCAGTGTGAGCAGGGTGTTGACTACTTCACCATCCATGCAGGTATCCGCCGCCACAACGTACACTTGGCCGACAACCGCCTTTGTGGTATCGTGAGCCGTGGCGGTAGCATCATGAGCAAGTGGTGTCTTATCCACGACCAGGAGAGTTTCCTCTATGAGCACTTCGACGACATCTGCGACATCGTGGCTCAGTATGACGTTGCCCTTTCTCTTGGCGACGGTTTGCGTCCTGGATGTATTGCCGATGCCAACGATGCCGCACAGTTTGCCGAGCTCGACACTATGGGCGAACTCGTGACACGTGCTTGGGACAAGAATGTGCAGGCTTTCATAGAGGGTCCTGGTCATGTGCCATTGCATAAGATAAAGGAGAACATGGAACGTCAGCTCGACCATTGCCATGAGGCTCCGTTCTATACGCTTGGTCCGCTCGTTACCGACATTGCTCCTGGCTACGACCATATCACCTCAGCCATCGGTGCTGCACAGATAGCATGGCTTGGTACAGCAATGCTCTGCTATGTCACTCCTAAGGAGCACCTCGCATTGCCCAACAAGGAGGATGTGCGCACAGGTGTTGTGACATACAAGATAGCTGCTCACGCTGCCGACATAGCCAAGGGTCATCCGGGTGCTACCATTCGTGACAATGCCTTGTCGAAGGCTCGTTTCGAGTTCCGCTGGCGCGACCAGTTCCATCTCTCGCTTGACCCGGACTTGGCTCTCAAGTATTTCGAGGAAGCAGGCCATACAGATGGCGAGTACTGCACAATGTGCGGTCCTAACTTCTGTGCTGCCAAGCTGACTCACGACTTGCGTAAACTGAAATAAATGGAACAAACAAACCGTTACAACCGACAGATGATGCTCCCCGAAATAAGCGAGGAGGGTCATAAGAAGATACGTGCAGCCAAGGTGCTGCTTGTGGGGGTCGGAGGACTTGGTTCTCCGATAGCCACCTATCTTGTTGGTGCAGGCATCGGACGCATTGGTATCATCGATGACGATGTTGTCGATGTTACCAATCTCCATCGCCAGGTACTCTACACCGAGAAAGAGGCTGGACTGCCTAAAGTGGAATGCGCCAAGCGTAGACTGCAGGCTCTCAACAGCGAGGTGGAGATAGATGCCTATCCTTATCGTCTAACCAAGGAGAACGCCCATGAGCTTATAAGCCGCTACGACATAGTGGTGGACGGCATGGACAATTTTGCCACTCGCTACATCGTGAGCGATGAGTGCAAGCTGCAAGGCAAGCCCTATGTCTATGGAGCCATACGTGGACTTGACGGACAAGTGGCTGTACTCTGCAAGGGACACACCACCTACCGCTCATTGCTACCCGACGAAGAGGCCACACTAAGTATGCCTCATCCCGGCAAGGCTGTGCTCGGCACAACACCTGCTGTAGTAGGAAGTGTGGAGGCGTGTCAAGTGCTTATGCTTGCGGCTGAATTTGGCGAACCGCTCATCGACAAACTCTGGACTGTTGACTTGAGTACGATGATGAGTTATGTAATTGATATGTAAAACAAAAAAAACAATGTTTTCAGACGAATTAAAAAAGATTAGCTGGCAGGAGACCACGGAACGCATCGCGAGCATGACCGCCAATGATGTGCGCCGCGCTCTCAGCAAGAGCCATTGTGATATCAACGACTTCATGGCGTTGCTCTCGCCTGCAGCCGAACCTTATCTTGAGGAGATGGCCCGACTGTCACGCAAATATACCGAGGAACGCTTCGGCAAGACAATGTCGATGTTCATTCCTCTTTATATCACCAACTCTTGCTCCAACTCGTGTGTCTACTGTGGATTCCATGTGCAGAATCCTATGGCACGCACCATCCTCACCCCTGAGCAGATAGAGGACGAATACAAGGCTATCAAGCAACTCGCTCCTTTCGAGAACATCCTTCTTGTAACCGGCGAGAATCCCGCCAAGGCTGGTACTCCGTATCTTGCCAAGGCCATCGACATAGCCAAGAAATACTTCTCAAACATCAAGATTGAGGTGATGCCTCTCTCTACCGAGGACTACCGCACATTGGCACAGCATGGCATGAATGGTGTCATCTGTTTCCAGGAGACCTACAACCGCGAGCACTACAACATCTATCATCCGCGTGGCATGAAGAGTAAGTTTGAGTGGCGTTGCGACGGCTTCGACCGTATGGGTATGGCTGGAGTTCATTCCATCGGTATGGGTGTGCTTATAGGTCTTGAGAAGGAGTGGCGCACCGACGTCACAATGATGGCCTATCACCTGCGCTATCTGCAGAAGCATTACTGGCGCACCAAGTATAGCGTTAACTTCCCACGTATGCGTCCTGCACAGAACGAGGGTTTCCATCCCAACTGCTATATGAGCGACCGCGAGCTTGCACAGGCCACATTTGCCATGCGCATCTTCGACCATGATGTCGACATATCTTATTCTACACGCGAGCCTGCCTTTATACGCGACAACATGGCCACACTTGGTGTGACAACCATGTCGGCAGAGTCGAAGGTTAATCCTGGAGGCTATCACACCTATCCTCAGGCACTCGAACAGTTCAGCGTGAGCGATGAGCGCACAGCCAAGGAGATAGACCGCCGTCTGCGTGAGATAGGACGTGAGCCAGTGTGGAAAGACTGGGACGCTTCGTTCGACTTGTTCAATCCGTTGAAGAAGACTGTCTAATTGAAGAATGACGGAATTTTCATTAACTCAGAAGTCAAGGAGTTAAAGGAAATTCAGAAGTTAAGCCAAATGTTTTTGGGGTTCTTAAACGAACCATAAAGCATTTGGCTTATACCTATTTTTAGGTAATTGCCTCAATCAAACTACAAAAACTCATGGCAAAGGCAAACGTGATTGAACTTTTATGGGTAACTTTGCATTATCAGATAAAAGTTCTCTTATACAAGAAACATTATTTATATAATATACGTTATGCTGAAATCAATAAAGAAGTTATTGTTCGTCTTCTATGCTCTCATAGTTGTTGTCATGGGAGCGGCTACTGTAGTCGAGAAGTACAATGGTACTGACTTCGTGGCAGCCAATATCTACGGCTCATGGTGGTTCTCACTTTTGTGGGCTGTGCTTGCGGCTTTGGCAACATTCTATTTCATCAAACACATCACTAAGTCGTGGACAGGCGTCGCCCTACATCTCTCGTTCATTGTGATTCTTGCCGGAGCGTTTGTCACTCATGTTGACAGTGAACGAGGCATGATACACATGCGCAAGGGAGTCTTCACTGAGCAGTATACAGTCTACGACTGCAACAAGAATCCTCGCAATGTCATGCTGCCATTCAAGATACGTCTTGACAGCTTTAGTGTGAAATATCATTCGGGCACCGATGCTGCGCAGGATTATGTGTCAATGTTTACCATCGACAAAGATGGCACACAAACCAAAGGTGAGGTGTCGATGAACAACATCTATAGTTTTGGAAATATGCGACTCTATCAGGCATCCTACGACAACGACATGTTTGGAGCCACTCTATCCACAAATTCCGACCCTATAGGCATTCCCATAACCTACTCTGGCTATGCGCTTCTCTTCCTTTCGCTTATAGGTATGCTCCTCGACCCGCGCGGAGCCTACAGACAACTGCTGCGCAGTCCGATGCTCAAGAAGGGGGCATTGCTCATAACCATGCTCTTCTCGCTATGTGGACTTGATGCCACGGGTGCTTATGCCGCCGATGACGCAGAGAGCGTGAAGGCGCATTATCTGCCCGAGGAGACGGCAGCCAAGTTTGGCGAACTCAACATTCTCTACAACAGTCGCATCTGTCCGATGCAGACCTTTGCCATCGACTTCACTAAGAAACTCTATGGCGAAAAGACATATAAAGGACTCACAGCCGAACAAGTGCTCACGGGTTGGATTTTCTGGGGAGAAGAATGGATGGACGAGCCGATGCTCAAGATGAAGAGTGGCGAGATGAAGGAGACGCTCATGCTATCCAACTATGTTTCTGCCAACTCCTTCTTCAACAACGATATGGGTGGCTACACCATTGGTCCGTATGTAAAGGAATACTACGAGGGCAATCACGACAAGTTCCATACCCAAGTGGTGTCGGTCGACGACAAGATACAACTGCTCATGGACCTGCGTCGTGGACTCCTTCTTAAGATATTCCCCTACACAATAAACGGAAATACTACTTGGCTTGCTCCTACCGAGGACATGCCTAAGACGATGGACTTCCAGCACCAACAGTTCATACAGACTGTCTTCACTCTGCTCTTTGATGATGCTGAGGCCAAGAACTACAAGCAGATGAACGAGATAGTGGACAAGATGCAGAAGTATCAGACAAAGAATGGTGGATCGTCGCTTCCCACACCTAAACAGGTTAAGGCGGAGCGCACATACAATAGTATTCCATTCGCTACAATCCTCTTCATCGTATGTCTCACTATGGGATTTGCTACCTTCCTCTACACCGTCACACGCTTATGCCGTGAGTGTCGCTTGGAGAATAATAATGATGTTAGGGCAGGCAAGAAATCACTTACAGATGCAGCCGTCACCTGGACGTCACGCTTTGTTATGCTGCTTGCTTTTGCTGCCCTAAGCTATTGCGAGTATCTCCGTTGGACCATAAGTGGTACTCTTCCTATGGCTAACGGTTATGAGACAATGCTCTTTGTGGCATGGGTGGTGTTGCTTGTGTCGTTCATGTTGAGTTTCAAGTTCCGCATACTCATTACATGTGGATTTCTTATGTCAGGATTCTTCCTTCTTGTAAGTCATATCGGACAGATGGACCCACAGATAAGTCATGTAATGCCTGTGCTCAACTCTCCATTGTTGAGTGTGCATGTGTCAATCATAATGATAGGTTTCGCTCTTCTGTCGCTCACCTTCATCAGCGGCATCACAGCCATCATTGTGCGTTGCGTCAACCGTAATGCTCATAACATTATGCTTGCCTTGCAGCAGCTGTCTCTCCTCTTCCTCTATCCCGCTATGGCCACACTTGGCATAGGCATCTTTGTGGGAGCTATATGGGCCAATGTGTCGTGGGGAGAATATTGGGGATGGGACCCCAAGGAAGTGTGGGCACTGATAACATTCATGGTGTATGCGGCTGCCTTGCATCCCAAGACACTTGCTGTGTTGCGTCGCCCCACAACCTATCATGTGTTCATGGTGCTTGCCTTCCTTACCATTATCATGACTTATTTCGGTGTCAACTATTTCCTTGGGGGAATGCATAGCTACGCTTAATGTAGCAAGTCGTTCTTGTACCAGTCGAAGAGAACCTCTTCCATGTTTATTCATAAGTAACAGTTCTGAATTATCTTTACATATAGTAGGAGGGTATGGCATCCTTGCCATACCCACTAAATTGGCTGTACAATCATGGCAGAGTGGGTATGGCAGGGATGCCATACCCTCCTACAGATTGCCGTTCATATATAAAGATGATATAAATACTTACTTATAATTATCCTTTTACCTTGTTATGTAAATGCTATATGATAAAAAAAACAACCGGAAACTACAGCATTTCTGTCGTAGCCTCCGGTTGTATTTAATTGCTTAATTATGTGTCTTTAGAATGTGAGCTTCACGCTCTGCTTGCCAACCTTCACAACATAAGAGCCGTGACCAGGAGCAGGAATGCTTACTGTAGAACCGCAGCTATTGTCGGATGCCACAACAGCACCGTCCATAGTGTAAACATATACAGGAGCATTCTTAGGATTGTTAACAACGATGTTGTTGCCCTCAAGACGTACAGTAGCACCAGAGAGGTTGACTGTAGCACCTGCAATGGCAGTAGAAACATCGGCAACGCCTACCTTCTGCAACGGTGAGAATGAGCTTTCTACGAATGAAGCACTTGAGAACTGGTCGCCAGCGCTACCCAAACGTACCGACTGTGCCTGATGGTAAACCTCAGCCTTGTCAGCCTTTGCAGGAACAGTAATGTCAAGACTTGTCGACTTAGCGTCTTCCTCTGGAGCTACCCACCAATCATAGTGGAACGGATCGTAAAGATACTCACCTGCCTTATAGTTCTGTGTAATCTTCACATTGGCGAGGTAAAGGTTGCCAGGGGCATATACACCATAGATACCTACGATAGAACGGTCGGTACCAGTAGAGAACTCGCATGAGTAGTCTTTCCATTCACCGTCAATCTTGTAGTCGCCAGCATAGATAAGCTCCGACTGTACATAGTCCTTAGCGTCTTCGTTGTAGTTGAACAGAGCAACACCACACTGAGGATAAGCCTCATAGTACTTCAGATACTCAGCACAAGCCTTCAAGTCGACCTTAAACTTACCATTGTCCTTAGAAAGGTCCATTTCAGGAGAGATAAGTCCGGCGTCGCTCTTAGCCTCTGTTGTCCAGAAAGCGTCGATTGTGAGAGCGTCCTTATAGATAGCATAGTGCTTAACCTGCCATCCTGCCTGTCCTGCCTCGTCTACAAGTACACCACGGTCGTAGGTGTGTGAGTCAGGATTGTCAACAGAGAACTCGATTTCGGTCTCCGGATTACGGTAAGGCAGACCCTGAAGGTTGAGGCTTGTCACAGTGAACTCACCGTCCTTGTCAGCCACGCGCTTGAACTTGCTGATATAGTTGTAACGCTCAGCACCGTTCACGTTGTTCCATTCAGCAGTATACTTGCCGTCCTTCATCTCATTTGAAACCTTAACGAAAGGAGCAGCTACATCCTTAATCTCGATAGCACTTGAAGGGATAGACACGTGTCCGTCCTTCATAGAGCTGACAGTATAGTAATAGATGTCGCCCGAAACGGCGTTGTCTACAGTAAAGGTAGTGTCGTTAACCTCCTTGTTCTGAACAGCATACTTTGTAGGCTCGCCGTTGTTGTCAAGCTCATATACGTTGAGCACATAGCCCTCGGCACCGTCTACCTTGTTCCATCTCAAGTTGAATGTGGCAGTGTTGTCATCAACGCCAACATAGTCGCTGTGCTTGTAAGTCACAGGAGTAGCGGCATACTGCTCAATCTGGAACACCTTAACATTATCGATGATGATAGGCAGGTCGACATTCACAATGTTGAACATTGTAGAAGGACCGCAGTTGTAGAACATATATGTAAGAGTCTGCCATTCAGGAGTGATAGCAGGGAGCACCACATTGCCAAGGAAGTCCCATGTTGGACCCATGTGTCTTGTTTCTGCAGCCTCAAGCAATACCATTTCAGCGTCATCCTCGAAGATAGACGGGCGGCGTACATCAAACTGTATGAAACCTATACCAGTATTCTTAGTAAGGTCGAGTAGAGGAGAGGTCAAGCGTCCGTTCTCATTCTTGCCGTCGGTGTCAAGATAAATGGCACCACCAGCAGGATAAGCATTTGTAGAGCCCCATCCCGGAGTCTGTGTAAAGTCGTCGTACATGTTGATCCATACGTTGTCCTCAGGCTCGAAGTTCATGTCTGTGTCGAAGTCAGGTTCTTCCTCAGAGCCAGTAGACATCTTCGAGAAGTCCTCCGATACAATCACCACTTCTTTTCCGTAGTCAGTAGGGTTGGCAACGCGCTTAAATCCGAAAGGAGTCTTTGCAGCTTTGCTTACTGGTTTCATGGAAGCCGTAACGGCAGCGTTAGATTTGGGTGCTTTTACAACACGACCACTAAGTTGGGCACTTGCAGGAGTGAGCATTACTACACACATACCAGCAAACGCAATACGTTTGGTAAAGTTTATCATACACGTATAGTTTTAAAAGGTTTAAATATGTCGCAAATTTACAAGTTATTTGTTAATCTAAGAAATTTTTTTCGTGTTTTTTTTGACAAAAGGTTAAAAAAGCCGTTTTTTGTTGTCATTTGTGGATTGTGTGCGTTACCTATTCTAAATATTATGGACAAGCGTCTCGGTTTGATCAGCAAATACTCCAGCAAAGCAATGTGTTGTTCTTCGATAATTCTTCGTTCGATCCCCTTTCGTATGATTTTATGAGATTATCATACAGAGCTTGAGTACGTTTTCCTCGAAGTGCTCCTTGTCTATGGCATTGTTCTTGAGTATGGAACGGTAGTTGTATACGGTTTGTGGCGAATAAGACAGAATGCCGGCTATCTTGGAACTTTCGGTGATGCCTAGTCTTAACAGGGCGCACACACGGAGGATAGGGGGCTTTTCTCCGTTCTCTTTCAGCTGGATGTGTGCCGATTCGGTGAGTTGCTGGTTCAGTTCGCTTATAAAAGTTGGGTACAGAGACAGGAAAGCCTTGTCGAATTTCGTCAAAAACTCTTTGTTTTCTGTTTCTGTACTGGTTGAGGAAGAAAGGAGGCTCAGAAGTTCCTTGCTTTGGTTGGCTTTTATCTTTCTTACAGCCAAGGTGCGCAGTTTGGTGATTCTCTCTATATTCTTATAGCACAGGTCAATATACACCTTTACCAGTCTTTCGCGCTTCTGATTGGTATCCTTCAGTTCTTTGTTAATGAGATGCAACTGTCTATTGAGAATTTCCATTTTTGCGGATGTTGCTGTGATTTCATCTTTTTTTTTGTTTCAGCAGCCTGTTCTTCTTGCGGATGAACATGCTGCTAACACCTACTCCAAGTAGGAGCAGAATAATGATCGATAGGGCGATGTTGAGCATGCTGTTGGTGGCTCTGATGTCATCTGTATAGGCTTTGGTAATCATCTGCAATTTGGATGAAATCTCAATGCGGCGCAACCGGCTTTTGTAGGCATAAGCATCTTCCAGGGATAGGTTGATGTATTCCTGGGCTTTGTTCAGACT
>CAKQEI010000043.1 GCA_934230115.1 uncultured Prevotella sp.
TGAAGTTTATCTTTCTGGGTAGAATCATATATAAAGTCAGTATCTCGATGAGCAGAGTCTGGAAAGTTTTTGCTAACGTCAAGGGATATTTTGCTTTTCTCACGCAGAAAGGCGCAATGCCGCAAGTTTTAGGCCTATTGCGCGCTTGACTTTACAGTATATGCAGGTTCGTTCAGCCAAGGCCGGACGGTTGTTTATCTCGTATTAAAAGGCAAAGTAATACGGCTTACTCTATCGTTCAGCCTTGGCTGGACGATAGGGTAAGCTTAATATGCCTGTACAAGCTTCCTGACTCTTGACGTAGGAGACAAGTTGGTGAACACATTCGAAAGTGTATAGCTTCCCTTCTTGTGACCAGGCTGACCACCGATAAAAACGACGAGAGCCGTAATCCGACATTGTCGGATTACGGCTCTCAAATTATTCTGTCCAATCGACTGATAAAGTCGTTAGGATTAGAGGTTCGGGTTCAACTCGTTCCACTTCTCAACAGCAGGAACGATGCCAAGCTCTACGATCTCGTCGCGCATCTTGCAGAGGTGCTCGTAAGACTTAGCGAGGCTTGCCATCTCCTCCTCAGTGCCAGCAGGCTCTGTGAAGTGAACGCCAGTCTTGTCGATAGTAGAAGGCATAGCCATCATAACGTTCTTGAAGCCGCACTTGTCGCAGTTTACATAGCAACCTGCTGGCAATGTGAACTTCTCGCCACCCATAGCAGCCTCAATCATCTTAACAGCGTTGTAAGCCGGGCTCTGGAATGAAGAGCGGCCGCGAAGCTTGATGATGTTAGAGCCACCCTGTACTGTGTGGTGCTTGATCTCCTCCCAACGCTCGTCAGAAAGACCCATCTCTGAGAGAGGCTTGCCGTCGATCTTAACCTGAGAAGCAAATACAGCCATCTGCTCGCCGTGGCCACCGTAAGTGTGAGCGCCAGTTACCTTGTCCTGCTGAACGCCGAACTCAAGGGCGAGAGCCTGCTGCAGACGTGTAGAGTCGAGAGCAGCGAGTGATGTGAGCTGGTTTGGCTTCAAACCTGAGTGGATAAGAGCTGTGAGAGCTGTAACGTCAGCTGGGTTGAAGATAACAACCACATGCTCTACGTCCGGGCAGTACTTCTTGATGTTGTCGCCGAACTCAGCAGCGATCTTGCAGTTGCCCTTAAGAAGGTCCTCACGTGTCATGCCGTCCTTACGTGGAGCACCACCTGAAGAAATGATGTACTTAGCGCCTGTGAAAGCCTCCTCAGGATTTACAGTGTAAGAGATGTTAGCGCCAGGGAAAGCGCACTGCTGCATCTCATCGAACACACCGTGTACACCCGGCTCATAGATGTCATAGAGACAGATGTTAGGAGTAAGACCGAGCATAAGAGCGCTCTGTACCATGTTTGAACCAATCATGCCGCCGGCACCGACGATCAAGAGTTTCTCGTTAGATAAAAATGCCATAATAAATGAGTTTTATTATATATGTTATATAAATATGATATTCTGTCTTCGCCTTATATTTGCTTGACAGTGCAAAGATACATTTTTTTTTATTTACAACAAACTATATGCCGTTTTTAAAGTGTTGTTTATTCTTAAAATTTTCCTTGCCTTTGTCAGATTGTCATGTCAGCTTAGCATAATCTTGCCGTCGGCTGTCTCTGCCTTAGCCTTGCCACCCTTGCGTAGCTTGCCGAATAGTATCTCGCGCATGAGCAATGGTTTGAGCAATGAGCCTACTGTGCGGTCGATTTCTCGTGCTCCATACTCTGTGGTGTAGCCTTTGTCGAGCAGAAGGCTGTGGGCTTCGGGTGTCACCTCAAGTTCCACATTCTTTGCCTTAAGCTTGTCGGCGAGTCGTCGGAGCGACTTGTCGAGGATGAGCGATGCCATGTGGCGGTCCATATCATTGAACACAACGGTAGATGTGAGTCGGTTGATGAACTCAGGCTTGAATGTCTTCTTCACCTGGGCGAGCATAGCCTCGCCTCTCGACACGTCTCCTGCAAAGCCAATTCTTGCTCTTGAGGCATACTGCGCTCCAGCGTTGGAGGTCATGATGATTACAACGTTGCGGAAGTCGGCACGCTGTCCGCGGTTGTCGGTAAGCGAGGCATAGTCCATTATCTGCAGGAATGTGTTGTAGATGTCGGGATGTGCCTTCTCTATCTCGTCAAACAGCAGTACGCAGTTGGGTGTCTTGCGTATGGCGTCGGTGAGGAGTCCGCCGTCGTCGTAGCCCACATATCCGGCAGGCGAGCCTATGAGTTTCGACACGGCATGCTTCTCGGCATACTCGCTCATGTCGAAACGCACGAGCTTCACGCCTAACGACTGTGCCAACTGTCGTGCCACCTCAGTCTTTCCCACACCAGTGGGACCCACGAACAGCAGGCTTGCCAGTGGCTTGTCCTCTTCGCCGAGTCCTGCCTTTGCCATTTGCACTGCCTCTACCACCTGGTTGATGGCTTGGTCCTGCCCGTAGATTTGGCTGCGCATATTGTCTGCAAGGGTGAGCAATGCGTCGTTCGACTGTGTGCTCAGGGCCTTTGCGTCGATCTTGCACATCTTTGCGAGAATGTCGGCAAGCAGTCGGCGGTCTACAGTCTGCCGTTTCTGATTGGTCAAGGGGTGGGTCTCGCGGTAGGCACCAGCCTCGTCGATGAGGTCGATGGCCTTGTCGGGCAGGAATCTATCACTGATATGTTGTGCTGTTGCCTTGACGGCAAACTCCACTGCTCCCGTGCCATACTTCACTCCGTGAAATTTCTCATATCCCTGTCGCAGTCCTTCCACGATGTCAATAGCGTCGTTGATGGAAGGCTCTGTTATGTCTATCTGCTGGAATCGTCTTACGAGCGACTTCTGCTTGGCTATATATCGGTTGTACTCCTCGTAGGTGGTGGAGCCTATGAAGCGTATGCTGCCACTCTCAAGATATGGCTTGAGCATGTTGGAGGCATCGAGCGATGCGTCGCCGTTGCGGCCTGCGCCCACAAGGTTGTGTATCTCGTCTATATATAATATGGTGTTGCCCTCTTTGGACAATCCCTCCATCACCTGCTTCATGCGTTTCTCAAAGTCGCCGCGAAATTGTGTTCCGGCTATCATTGTGCCCATGTCCATCATGTAGACATGTGCTCCACGCAGACGCTCGGGCACGTCTCCACGCTCAATCATTGCCGTAAGTCCATATACAAGAGCTGTCTTGCCCACACCCGGCTCACCCACATGCAGGGGATTGTTCTTGTCCTTGCGGCACAATACCTGTATGGTGCGCTCCAGTTCTGCCTCGCGTCCTATTAATGGGTTGTGCTGCTGATAGGTGTCGTTGAGGCAAGTGACGAGTTGTCGCCATGGCATTTTTGAGTTTTCTGTTTCTTCCGTTTCTTCATTGTCGGCAAATGTGCCGTCGTCGATATCTCCTAAATAATAGGATAGCAGAGCGTTTATAAAATCGCCTTGCTGTTCGCCAATGGCTTTGTGCAGGATGTATGCAGCATCCGAGTCGGGCAGCATCAGCATGGCTGCCACTACGTGAGGCACGTCGAGAACGTCCACCTCGGCATACTGCGCTTGCTTTATGGCGAGTGCCATCATCTGCGAGAACTGTTCGGAACCTTCGATAACGTGCTTCACTCCTTCGGGCACACATTCCATTTTATGGAGAGCGTTCTTCACTTCTGCCTCCATTTCCTCGGGGTCGATGTTAAGGTCGAACAATGCGAGACCGAACTCCGTCTGTCTGCACAGGGCAAAGAGCACGTGTTCGGGTGTGACAAATTCATGGTGCCATGCGTCGCATATCTCTATGGCGAGCTTTATGGCATCGGCGGTATATTTACTGTTCTTCAAGATTCTTGCTTTTTGTTGAAAAGTTTTGTGATATGTGTTGACTGTGATTGTGTGGCGCAAGCCATTACTCGGGCTTGCACTCAAGGCGCAGCGGAAAATTTTCCTCGCGTGCCATCATTGTGGCTTTGCGCACTTTGGAAGTGGCAATGTCGTAGCTGTAGACTCCCACTGTGGCACTGCCTTTTTGATGGACATTGAGCATAAGTGCCTCTGCCTCGTCGGCTGTCTTGAAGAATACCGACTGCAGCACATGCACCACAAACTCCATAGTGGTGAAGTCGTCGTTGTAGATTATCACCTTGTAGCGGCGTGGCTCACGCAATGAGGTGTTAGTGCGCGAGCGCACGGATGTTTGTTCGTTTGCCATACATTATATATATATTATATCTGGATGTCGGGATTGATAATTTTCATGTATTCATCATAGCTTATGAAGCGTCCGCCCATCGATTTGAGGTGAGGCGTTTCAAGCTGGCAGTCGATAAGCTGTCCGCCGTTCTGCTGCATGAATCGTGCGAGGTGGATGAGTGCTATCTTGCTGCCGTTGGGAATGAGCGAGAACATGCTCTCGCCAATGAACACAGTACCTATGCCAATGCCGTAGAGTCCACCCACGAGTTGGTCGGTCTCGTTGTCCCACACCTCCACACTGTGGGCAAGTCCTTGCCGGTGGAGTTCGGTGTAAGCATTTATCATCTCTTCGCCGAGCCAAGCTCCAGGCTCGTCGATGCGCAGCTGCGAGCAGTTGTGTATCACGCCTTCAAAGTTCTCGTCGATGGAACATTCGTAGCGGTTGGCATTCTTGTTGAAGAATGTGCGCATGGAGTGCGACACGTGTATCTCGTCGGGGAAGATTACGAATCGCTGCATGGGGCAATACCATAGTATCTCCTTTTGGTCGCGAAACGAGTACCAAGGAAATATTCCGTTGGAATAGGCGAGCAATAGGCGGTCGACACTGAGGTCGCCACCCACGGCAAAGAGTCCGTCGGGGTCGCCAAGGCGTGGATCAGGAAATACCAGTCGGTTGTCGGGAATGCGGTATATCATATATTTATGATTGGATTATTGGTTGTGTGAAAGGGTGTGGGGTGGGGCAATGCCACAAAGTTATAAAAATAGAATGGAATTAAGACCAAAAGCTATGGCATTTTTGTAGTTTGTTGTGTGTTTTATGGTCGGGAAATTGTTGCTGTGGATAGTGTCATATCGAAGTGAAAACGTCAATTAAGGTGTATTAAAGTAATGGAATTTCGTTTTGTGAACAACAAAAAGGAAAAAATAACTAAAGATTGTCTAAAAACTGCTTTGCTGATATACTTTTTTACCATATCTTTGCAACCGACAACAGTTGATGTTGTTGATGAAATACTCTTAATGTATAACTTTTTAAAACATGAATGGTATGAAGAAGATGTTTATCATGGCAGCAGCAATGCTCGCTTCTGTAGGTTCTTATGCACAGCATGCAGTAGGTTCTTTTACATTGCAGCCTAAGATTGGTATGAACGTTGCTGATCTTACCGATGCTGATGATTCGGACGTGCGCATTGGCTTGGCTGCTGGTGCAGAGTTTGAGTATCAGGCTGCCGATATTGTTAGCATTAGCTTTGGTGCTATATATTCTATGCAGGGATGCAAGTCGGGCGATGCTACCTTAAAGCTTGACTATATCAATGTGCCTATCCTTGCAAACGTATATGTTACTAAGGGTTTGGCCGTTAAGCTTGGTTTGCAGCCAAGTTTCAAGGTAAACTACAAGTATTGTGCCGATGGTGTCACTGTTGATGGCGACAAGTATGGTGTTAAGGCTAATAATGTAGACCTCTCAATCCCGGTAGGTCTTTCTTATGAGTATAGCAACTTCGTATTTGATGGCCGTTACAATTTCGGTGTAACCAAGGCGTTCGACTCTGATAAGGTAGACAGCAAGAACAGCGTGTTCCAGTTTACTGTAGGCTATAAGTTCGACCTCTAAAAATATATATCCCGCAGATTTAAAGTGAAATCTGCGGGATAATTTAGTTTTTAGCTTTTCTATTTCTTATTTTCATCCAGATAATTCCTCCTATCGCCGCCAATGTCACTCCTATTGAGTTGGCAGCAAAGTCGAGCCATTCGCCCGACCTTCTTCCTCCAGTGCATGTGGCTTGCAGTATCTCTATAAGTCCGCTCATCATTACTGGCGCGAGCCATGCAAGCAGGAACAGCTTGCCCTTGTCTATCTCGTAGCGGAATCCTCCCCCTATGTCGCATTTGCGCTTGTGGCGGCGTAGATATTCCAGCCATAAAGTGCCGAATGTGCCGAGATACATGGCCGTGTGAACCCACTTGTCTATCAGCGTCACGTTGTCGAGTGGCGTCTGGGGGATGCTTGCGAAACACAGTATCCATATCGTGAGGATATAGAATGAGGTCACGGGGTAGGACTTGAGTAAATGCTTGATGTAGCTCATATTTAGATATAATTTTCGGCAAAGTTACAAAAAATAAATGGTAATATGGTTATTGCTCTCTACAAGCCTTAATGTTTTAATGCTTTTTCTTTTTGTTGTATTTACTTACGGTTTATTCTTAAATATCAATGAAATTTTATAATTTTGCATCCTTGTAAGCGTAAATGTGCTAAATCAATAGATAAATAAGTAAATAAACAATAGGTAAAAATTGAAAAGATGTCACAGGAAAGAGTAAACTTTGGAAGCAAATTGGGTATGATTCTCGCCACGGCAGGCTCGGCTGTAGGACTGGGCAACGTGTGGCGTTTCCCTTATATGACCGGACAGAACGGTGGTGCCGCCTTCATTCTGATATATATAGCTTGTGTGCTGGTGCTTGGCATTCCGTGTATGATGAGCGAGTTTATCATTGGTCGTCATGGAGCTGCCAATACGGGCAGGGCTTATGGCAAGATGGGGACGCATGGAATGTGGAGATTGGTGGGCTGCATGAGTGTGCTCACGGGATTTCTCATTACGGGCTATTATGCCGTGGTGTCGGGATGGTGTCTGCAATACATCTTCTCTTCGGCATTTGGCGAGTTGAGTGGCAATCCTGAATACATCACTCGGTATTTTCAGGATTTCTCGTCGTCGCCTATAAAACCAGTGTTTTGGACTGTAGCCATACTTGCCCTCACCCATTTCGTTATCATCCATGGAGTGCGCAGTGGCATTGAGCGAGCCTCGAAACTGATGATGCCAACACTCTTCGTGTTGTTGCTCATGGTGGTAGTGGGTTCCTGCATGTTGCCTGGAGCGCATAAGGGCATAGAGTTTCTCTTCCGTCCCGACTTCTCGAAGCTCGACTCCAATATGTTTCTTGCCGCTATGGGACAGTCGTTCTATTCGCTTTCCATCGGTATGGGTTGCATCTGCACCTTTGCAAGCTATTTCTCCCGCCACGCCAATCTGATGAAGTCGGCGGTGAACATCGTAGTCATCGACACTCTCATAGCTGTGCTTGCAGGACTTATGATATTCCCGGCAGCATTCTCAGTAGGGGTAAATCCCGACTCGGGTCCGTCGCTTATCTTCATCACGTTGCCCAATGTGTTCCGCGAGGCTTTCTCGGCAATGCCGTTGGTGGGCACATTGATAGCCACCTTGTTCTATATATTGCTGTCGCTTGCAGCCCTCACGTCGCTCATCTCGCTGCATGAGGTGTCAACAGCATTCTTCTATGAGGAGCTGCACATCACGCGCAAGAAGGCAGCACTTATAGTCACAGTGTCCTGCTGCATAATGGGAGCCTTCTGTTCGCTGTCGATAGGCGGTAGAGAGTGGCTTGTGATAGCCGGACGTTCGCTGTTTGATGTCTTCGACTTTGTAACGGGACAAATATTCCTTCCGGTAGTGGGTTTCCTCACATGTCTGTTTGTTGGTTGGGTGGTGCCTCGCGATATTGTCAAGGATGAGTTCACTAATTGGGGCACATTGCGCGGGTCGCTCTTCACTGTGTATCTCTTGCTCGTGAGGTTTATATGCCCTATATGTATTGTGGCGATATTCCTCAATCAGCTGAACCTGATATAATCCAGTTGAACGCAATAATATAATAATGTAAAAAAGGCTATGGCAAGAAATGCCATAGCCTTTTTTACATTATTATATTACACTCTTTTAGCCTGCGCCTCTTCAGCCGACGTAAATCTGTCCTGACGCTCAAGAAACTTGATGAGTCCCCAACGTACTGAACGCAGACCGAACTGCTCGGTGTGAATGTCATCGGGATTAAGCCACATGCAGTCGGCTGCATCGTCGCCGGCTGCCACAACGCTGTCGTCTTCCACTTCGCAGAGGTAGAACATGTCGAGAGTGTGGATGTCGATGCCACTGTAGCGGTAGATGTTGGGCAGTGAGAAGAGATATTTTGCATCTGTCACCTTCAGTCCTGTCTCTTCCATCACCTCGCGTGCAAGTCCCTCTTCTGATGTCTCGCCTATCTGGGTGAAACCTCCCGGCAAATCGAGAGTGCCTTTGGCTGGCTCCTGCTTGCGACGCTCAACGAGAATCTCGCCTTTGGCATTCTTGATGATTGCCACGTTGGAGGCACTTGGGTTCATAAAATACTCGAAACCGCAATTCTCACATTTCTTACTTGTAGCGCCGTTGGCTACAAAGTGGTGGCTGCCGCACTTAGGGCAGTACTCGAATTTTTCTAATGGATGCATGTTATGTGAATTTTGTAATGAACAATTATGTTTTTCCTGAAATCTTACTTGTTATTTAATCTTAGCTCTGAATGGCAGCAAAGGCAGACCGCCTTGGTTGCGTGCTGTGCCGAGTTGGAAGTTCTTGAAACAGTAGCGCACTTCCACGGGCTTATGCACATTGGGTGATGACAGAATGATGCCGTCGTGCCAGTCGTAGCGTGCGGCTGCGGGATGGAACTTGCCGTCTGTGCCGGCTATCTCGAATCCCTCAATGCCGTAGAGCGGATATATTCCATGGTCGGTGTTGCGGAGTTTCACGCATACATCACTGCCGTTCATGGTGATATTGTCCAACGATGGGTTCTTGTAGATGAGGCCCTTTATGCCGTAGGCTTCGGATAGGGCATAGAAGGCAAGGCGTTCGCCCACTTTGCGCTTCTGTGAGGGGTGGATTTGTTTCATCTCCCACTTGTAGGCACCGTCGTTGTTGCCTATAAGTCCGCAGTTCTTTATCTTTGTTGAGGCTATATATTGCTGTTCGCGCAGAAGAGCGGCATCTGTGCCATTGGCGTTGTTGTACCAGTAAGGTGCAATCTCGACAAAGTAGAATGGTATCTCGCCACAACCGAATGCCTTGCGCCATTGCTCCACAAGTATGCCGAGTCGGCGGGCATAGTCGTCGGTGTGGTAACCCACGTTTGAGCATCCTTGATAATAGATGATGCCCTTGACGGTGTATTTCTGTATGGGCGAAAAAGTGCCGTTGCCCCATACAAGCTGACGATAATAGTCGGTTTTGACGCTGTATATGGATGTGGAATCGAGTTTTTCATCGGTGTTTTTCTTCAGATTGTCGTAGTCGAGCCACGACTCCACACGCGAGCCACCCTTGTTGGCTTCTATCAGTCCTACGGGCACTCCAAGTGTCTGTTCCAGCATTCTGCCGAAGAAATAACCCGTGGCAGACGTGTTGCCTACTGTCTCAGGCGATACGACCTGCCACTTGACGTTGGCATCCTGCTGAGGCTTCATCGACATTGTGGCTGGTATCTTGGCGTAGCGCACGCCACTATGACTGCGAGCGTCGACCACTACCTTGTTGTAGCCTTCCACTGGACAACCGTCAAAACCATGTACTGGCATCTCCATGTTCGACTGTCCGGCACATACCCACACCTCGCCTGAAAGAACATTGCTTATTGTAGTTTCCTCTCCGTCGCTGAACTTAATTGTCAATGGTGTATAACCAGCTTTGGGTGTATGCACACGCACTTCCCAAGCGCCGTCTTTTCCTGACTGGCAGTTGTAAGTCTGGTTGCTCCACGATGTAGTGACTCTCACCTTCTTTCCTGGTGCAGCCCATCCCCAAAGTCTTACGTCGGAATTGCTTTGCACCACCATATTGTCGGATATGAGATGATGCAGTCGCACCTTAGCATTTGCGCATAATGTTGCCACGCAGGCAAGCGAAAGAATGAAAATATGTTTACGCATAATATGGATGTTTAAAAACGACTGCAATATTACGAAAAAATGGTTATCTTTGCAAGTAATATTTCTATATTAGCAATAAAAATTCAAAAAAATATTCATAAATGAAAGTATTAAAGTACATTTTCTCTCTGCTGCTGCTTGTTTTGGTGGCAGTTCCGTCGTTTGCCCAAAAGTCGTTTAGTGTTAATGTGTGGGATAAAAAAGCTCCTGAAAAGAACGGATTGCAGGACACTGCCTACATTAAGGTTTTCCTGCCTGAGGAGCGTCGTGCTACTGGTCGTGCCATTGTCATTTGTCCGGGTGGAGGCTACGAGCAACTTGCCATGCAGCATGAGGGCACCGATTGGGCTCCTTTCTTCAACAAGATGGGCATTGCCACTATCGTCCTGCACTACCGTATGCCCAATGGCAATGTCAAGGTGCCCGTTAGCGATGCCGAGGAGGCTATGCGCATTGTGCGCCGCAATGCTGCCAATTGGCATATCAATGAGCAGAATATTGGTATCATGGGCTTCTCGGCTGGCGGACACCTTGCCTCTACAATAGCTACACAGTCGAAGGGCGACGCTAAGCCTAATTTCCAGATATTGTTCTATCCCGTCATAACAATGATGCAGGGCTATACTCATCAAGGTTCTCACGACAATCTGCTTGGCAAGAATGCCAGCAAGAAGGAGGAACAGAAGTATTGCTCCGACCTTCAGGTGTCGCGTGTCACTCCGCGTGCCTGCATCTTCCTCTCTGACAACGACCACACTGTGCTGCCTATCAATGGCGTGAACTACTACATTGAGCTTTATCGCCACGATGTTCCGGCTGCTCTGCATGTTTATCCTGACGGTGGTCATGGATATGGCATGCGCACGTCTTTCCAGTATCATCTTGAAATGCTCATGGACTTGAGAGCGTGGCTGGAGAGCTTTTGATAATTGTTAATTATAAATCATATAGTCAATAAAAAAGTTCTTCCGATATATGGATTTGTGCAAATTCCATATATCGGAAGAACTTTTTTACTTTTAATCGGCAAGTGTGAAGTCAAGCTGTTTCTTTTCGAGATTAGCCTGGGCAACCTTAATCTTTATAGGGTCGCCAAGCTGATACTTGTGGTGATGGCGACGGCCAACGAGACAGTAGTTGCGCTCGTCGAAGTCGTAGTAGTCGTCGTCAAGGTCGCGCATTGGTACAAGACCCTCGCAGTGGTTCTCGTCAATCTCGCAGTAGATGCCGTAGGACTGGATGCCCGAGATATGCGCCTCGTACACATTGCCAACTCTTTCGGACATAAACTCCACAGCCTTATACTTTATAGAGTCGCGCTCGGCATTGGCAGCTATCTGCTCCATTTCAGACGAGTGCTCGCACAACTCCTCGTAGTGCTCCTTGTTGGCAGAGCGTCCACCCTGCTGGTAGCGAGTGATAAGACGGTGCACCATAGTGTCGGGATAGCGTCGGATTGGCGAAGTGAAGTGGGTGTAGTAGTCGAATGCCAAGCCGAAGTGTCCGATGTTGTGGATGGAGTATTTCGCCTTCATCATGGCTCTGAGCGCAACAGTCTGAATGAGGTTCTGCTCGCGCTTGCCCTCGCAGTCGGCCATAAGGTTGTTGAGCGAACGGGCGAGAGCGCCCTTTGTGCCGTCGGTCTTCATCTTGTAGCCAAACTTCACAACAAACTCTCTGAGTGTCTCGAGCTTTGTAGGGTCGGGATTGTCGTGCACACGATAGGGCAGGGTCTTTGGCTTCTTGCCCTTTGCCACCTTACCTATAGATTCAGCCACTGTCTTGTTGGCAAGAAGCATGAATTCCTCAATGAGCTTGTTGGCATCCTTCGAACGCTTGAAGTAGCAGCGTATAGGTTTGCCCTTCTCGTCGACATCAAAGTGCAGTTCCTCGCGGTCGAACTTTACAGAGCCGTTCTTGAAGCGTGCGGCGCGAAGCTTCTTGGCAAGTCGGTCAAGCTGTATCAGGTTGTCGGCGTTCTCGCCCTTATACCCCTCCTTTGGAGCTTTAGGAGCCGGCTCGCCCTTGCCGTCAACCACACCGTTATCCTCAAGCAACTGCTGCACTTCCTCGTAGGCGTAGCGGCGGTTAGACTTGATGACAGTGTGCACAATGCGGTAGGCCTTGACGTTGGCATCGTCGTCGAGGTTGAAGATGACGGAGAAAGCCAACTTCTCCTCGTCAGGACGCAGAGAGCAGATGAAGTTGCACAGACGCTCCGGAAGCATAGGTATTGTGCGGTCGACAAGATAAACACTCGTGGCTCGTTTCACAGCCTCCTTGTCAATCACGGAGCCCTCCTTGACGTAATGCGAGACATCGGCAATGTGGACGCCCACCTCCCACAGTCCGTCCTTAAGCTTCTTTATCGACAGAGCGTCGTCGAAGTCCTTGGCGTCTTTCGGGTCGATGGTGCATGTGAATGTGTCGCGGAAGTCCTCGCGCTCGGCATAGTCCTCGGGAGTGATTTCGGCAGAAATCTTCTCGGCAGCCTCCTCCACATTCTTGGGATATTTATAAGGCAGACCGTATTGTGCGAGAATAGTGTTCATCTCGACATCGTTATCGCCCGATTTACCCAGTACGTCAACCACCTCGCCAATCATATTGCGGTGGTCCTGGTCGGGCCATTCCACAATCTTCACCACAGCATTGTCGCCGTCCTTGCCGCCCTTCAGCTTGCGTCGCGGAATTATGATGCTGTTGGCAAGCACGTTGCTTGGCGAGATAAGAGTGCAAAGGTCGTGGTCGATGGAGAGTCGTCCCACGAAGGTGTCCTTGGCTCTTTTCAGAATCTCAATCACCTGCGCCTCGTTGATGTGGTTCTTGCGTCGTGCCATGCACGAATAGCGCACGTGGTCGCCCGTCAAAGCCCACATTGAGTTGCGCTCGGCAACGAATATGGGTTTCTCGGAGTCGTCGGGGATGATAGTGTTCTTGCCGTTGGCTTTGCGCTGGAACACACCCTCGCGCACCTGCCCTTGAAGGTTGAGCTTGTAGGAGTTGTCCGACACCTTGGTGATGAAGTCGTCCCACGCCATGTCGTCCATGATGTCGATGGCAAGCATCTTCAGCGGATGAGTGTCGAGATGCAGAGTGCGGAATATATCCTTAAACGATAGTGTCTTGCCGGGATTAGAGGTGAATAGATTCTCAAGCTTCGGGGCAAGCTGTTTTTTGCTCATGCGTTTGCCGCCTTTTTTTCCTTTTCCCATAGTCGTATTTGGTTTTAGATTTATTATTATGTTGTTGCGTGCCGGCCTTTGTTTAAGGCTGGCTCTCGCCCTCCACATATTCCTCAAGGAACATGTGCTCGCCGTCGAACACGGCATATGTGAACTGCGTAATCCAGTCGCCGAGAATCATGATGCGTGTCTTCTTCGAGAGGAAGAGGTCGAGTTCGATGTGCCGGTGGCCGAACATGAAGTAGTCGACGTTAGGGTGGGTCTTCATGTATTGCTTGGCATAGAGCACCAGATGTTCGCGGTTCTCGCCCATGTAGGGAGGCTCTTTGCCGTCGGCACGCTTCAGTCGGGAGTGCTTAGCCCATGACAGTCCGAACCACATGGCCCAGCGTGGATGCAAGGAGTTGAAGAGGCGCTGGCAAGTGTGGTTGTGGAACACACTCTTCAGAAACTTGAACTTGCGGTCGGGGTCACCCAGTCCGTCGCCGTGGGCTATGTAGAACACCCTGTCGTAGATTTCCACCGTCTCGGGTTTGGTGTGGACAATAAGTCCACACTCCTCCTCAAGATAGCCGTAGGTCCAAATGTCGTGGTTGCCCGTGAAGAAATGCACTTCCACACCCATGTCCGTCAGCTCCGACAGCTTGCCGAGAAAGCGCGTGTAGCCTTTCGGCACCACATAGCGCCACTCGTTCCAGAAGTCGAACATGTCGCCGAGCAGATATATGGCTCGTGCCTTAGTCTTTATCGAGTCGAGAAATCTCACAAGCCGCCTCTCTTGAGTGCGGCTGTGTTCGATGGCCCATGATCCGAGATGGGCATCGGAGAGGAAATATACATTCTTCATAAGCTTAAAGTCAATTTGCAATTGGAGTTTAGTCGAAGCCTAATTCCACACGAGCCTCTTCGGTCATCATGCTCTGGTCCCACTCAGGCTCGAACACGAGGTTCACGTTCGATGTCTTCACTCCCTCAATAGTGTCAACCTTCTGTCGCACGTCCTCAAGAATGAAGTCGGCTGCGGGGCACGATGGTGCTGTGAAGGTCATGTCGATGTCCACATTGCCCTCGTCGTTCACCTCAATCTTGTAGATGAGTCCGAGGTCGTAGATGTTGACTGGTATCTCTGGGTCGTAGACGGTTTTCAGCACGTCGACGATGCGTTCTTCTATCTTTGTCTTTTCTTCCTGTGTCATATATTATTTTATGATGTCTTTTGATTATATGCAAATTTACTCATTTTTCTTGGAATAACCATAATCTGCTTATGGTTATTTTGCCCTATTTCTTCAGCGTCATCTTCAGCGTCTTGCCCTCTACAAGCTGCTTGTGCGAGATGCGGAAGCTGTTGAGTTTCTTGCCGCCCAAGGTCATTGAGTTGATGTAGAGCTGCGAGGGCGATGTGCGGTCGGTCTCAATCACTATGTCGCCTTGCGGATAGTATTTGGGGTCGAGATGCAGAGTCACCTTGCTGAATGCGGGAGTTGTAAGAGTGTAGTAGGGTGAGCCCGGACAGTCGGGGTAGAAGCCGAGCATGGCGAATATAGCCCATGTAGACATGGTGCCGCAGTCGTCGTTGCCTGGTATTCCGTCGGGACGTGCCGAGTAGTACTTCTTGAGAAGTTCGGCTACGGTCTTTTGTGTGCGCCACTCCTCGCCCTTGAAGTAAGAGAAGAGGTAGGGGTAGGCAATGTCGGGCTCGTTGGCAGGGTCGTAGAGGTTCTTGTCGAACACCATCTGCAACTTGTCGATGAACTTGCGCTGTCCGCCCATGAGCTTGACAAGACCATGAACGTCGTGAGGAACATAGAAGGTGTAGTTCCATGCCGAACCCTCGTGGAAACCGGGAGCGTTGCTGAAGTCGGCTCCGTCCTCAGGGTTGAATGGTGTAAGGAACGAGCCATCCTTCAGGATAGGGCGCAATGTGCCCGACTCCTTCGAGTAGTAGTGCTTATAGCCAAGAGAGCGTTGGCGGAAGAGCTTGGAGTCGGCAGTCTTGCCGAGCGACTGGGCGAGCAACGAGAGAGCGTTGTCGGCTACATAATACTCCAATGCGTGCGACACAGAGTTGTCGCCCGAAAGGTCGGCCTCGTACATTCCCATTGGTATATAGCCCTTGGTGTAGTACCAGTCGATGTCGGGACGCATCTTATTCTCCTTGCCAGGCAAGGTGGCTGAGGCGTGGAAAGCCTTGTAGGCAGTCTCGATGTCGAAGTTGCGCAATCCTTTAAGATATGTGTCGGTGATGATAGGTATCGACGGGTCGCCCTCCATAGTCCATGTCTCGCGTCCGTAGAGTTCCCATTTCGGCATCCATCCCCATTCCTTGTACATGTCGATCATCGATCTTACCATCTCCTCCTGACGGTCGGGGAAGAGAAGCGTCTGAAGCTGGGATAGGTTGCGGTAGGTGTCCCAAAGCGAGAACACGGTGTAGCGGTTGCCCTTGGTCTTCAGTATCTCGTCGCCTTCCATGCGTGGGTATTCTCCGTTCACGTCCTGAAGTACGTTCGGGTGAATCTGGGTGTGGTAGAGTGCAGTGTAGAAAAGGCGCAGCTGCTCCTCGGTGCCACCCTCTACGGTGATGCGGTCGAGAATATTCGACCAGTCGGCACGCGATTCGCTCACCACACGCTCGAAGTTGCGCTGAGGCTGCTCTGCATTAAGATTCTCGCGGGCATTGGCAATGCTTACGAACGACACGCCAATCTGCACCTCCACCTGCTCTTTGTCCTCGCAGTCGAACGACATGAAGTAGCCTATGTCGTTGCCTGCCATGTCGCGTCCGTAGTTGGTGTAGATTTTGTACTTGCCGCTGTACACGTCCCAGTCCTTGGCAGCTCCCAACATGTCGGGCTGCTTCTTCCAGTAGCCGCTCTTCTTGGGAGCCTTGCTCACGCGCACTACGAAGTACATGGGGAACACAGCCTGAGGATTGTAGCAGAATGTGCCAAGAAGACGCATACCCTCAAACTCGGTGTCGCTGACGCGTCGGAGAGTGGCACCAATCTCGTTGGTGAGTCCGTTGCCGAGGTTGAAGAGCAGGTTGCCCTGTCCCTTGGGGAATGTGAAACGCTCTATCGACGAGCGCATCGTAGAAGACACCTCGCATCGGATGCCATACTTCGTAAGCTCGTTGCTGTAGTAGCCGGGGCGTGCCTGTTCGTTGCGGTATTCCGAACCATAGCTGCGATAGTCTACGTTCAGTTCGCCAGTAGTAGGCATTGTGAGCAGAGTGCCAAGCTCCGGACATCCCACACCGCTTAGAGTGACGTGGGCAAAGCCTGTGAAATACTTGTTGTGATACTCGTAAGGAGCCGACCACCAACGCTTGTCCTTGTCTTCCTTGTTGAGGTCGGAACCCATCACGTTGAAGGGCACTACCGACATGAGACCATGCGGACGCACGGCACCGGGGTTGCATACACTGAAATTGGTTGTGCCGATGAAGGGGTCGACATAGTCAACGCCCGACTTCGCCTCGGCTGTCATTGCCATCGATGCAAAGAGCGAGGCTATGAGCGAAAGTTTTAAAATATTCATTTGCTTTATTTTGATTGATTTTTGTTTTGTTTCTTAAGATAGTAATAGTTGTGTAAATTTGGTAATGCAAAAATAACTATTATCCATGAAACAAGCAAATAATAGCCGTGCAAGTTAAAATAATTTAAAGACATTCAACATTTTAGCTATTCTAACATCTTATTTATAGCTTTGCAAGAGTTTAAATGCTAACTTTGCAACAGATATAAGCTAAATAACAACAAATTGAAGATAAAGATATGAAGAAATGTAATGTATTAGCTATCGCTATGCTCGCAGGCTTGCTGTCATTCACAAGCTGCGCAATGAAGAAGGATCTTGACAACTGCCGCCTTGAGAACAGGGAACTCTCAGGCAACTATCAGAACGCTAAGGAGCAGCTTGCCGCCTCGCAGGCACGTGTGGCTTCGCTTGAGGACCAACTCTCACAGGCTAAGAAGGATTATGCTTCGCTGCAGGGCTCACTCGACAAGAGTCTTACCAACGCAAGCGCAAACAACGTGAATATATCTAAGCTTGTTGACCAGATCAACGAGTCGAACCAGTACATCCGCCACTTGGTGGAGGTGAAGTCGAAGAGCGACTCGCTCAACATGGTGCTCACCAACAACCTCACACGCTCGCTTAGCAAGGAGGAGATGAAGGAGGTTGACGTGCAGGTGCTCAAGGGCGTTGTCTACATCTCGCTTGCCGACAACATGCTCTACAAGAGCGGCTCGTACGAAATCAACGAGCGTGCTGCCGAGACTCTCAGCAAGATTGCCAAGATCATCACCGACTACAAGGACTATGAGGTGCTCATCGAGGGTAACACCGACAACGTGCCTGTAAACACAAGCGCGCCGACAATGAAGAACATCCGCAACAACTGGGACCTCTCTGCCCTTCGCGCATCAAGCGTGGTGCAGGCTTTGCAGAACGAGTATGGTGTGGATCCGAAGCGTCTCACAGCAGGCGGACGTGGCGAGTATAACCCTGTGACAACCAACTCTACCGAGGTGGGAAAGCAGCGCAACCGCCGCACTCAGATTATCATCACTCCGAAGCTCGACCAGTTTATGGACCTTATCGACAAGGCTCCCGAAAACGAGTAAGCTAAGGAGGGTACATGTGTGAACCCCACATTATATAATATAATGTATTATTGAACTACGAAGAGGGTGTTTCAAAACGGAATCGACAGATTTCTTTTGAAATATCCTCTTTTTCCTTATCTCAAATTTACTATTTTTTTTACTATGAACTTAAAACTATTCTCTACTCTTGCTGCCGCCACATTCTTGGGCTATGGCAGCGCGTGCGCTCAACAGAGCCAGTCGCGTCCAAACATTATTGTTTTTCTTGTCGACGACATGGGATGGCAGGACACTTCGCTGCCGTTTTGGGACAAGAAGACTCGCTACAACGAAATGTATGAGACTCCCAACATGGAACGTCTTGCCAGTCAGGGCATGATGTTCACTCAGGCGTATGCCTGTCCCGTGAGTTCGCCTACAAGGTGCAGCCTGATGACGGGCATGAATATGGCTCGCCACCGTGTGACCAACTGGACTTTGGAGCGCGACAAGACCACGGACGGCAAGAGCGATGTGGTGAATCTGCCTGAATGGAACTATAATGGCATTGCACAGGCTGAGGCAGTGGCGCATACGGCTGTGGCTAAGTCGTTTGTGCAGGTGCTTAAGGATAGTGGCTATCACACTATTCATTGCGGTAAGGCTCATTGGGGCTCGATAGACACTCCGGGTGAGAACCCCTGCCACTTCGGCTTCGATGTTAATATTACGGGTACGGCAGCAGGTGGTCTTGCCTCTTATCTGAGCGAATTTAACTACGGACACGACCGTGACGGAAAGCCCAACTCGCTTATGGCCATTCCCGGACTTGAGAAGTATTGGGGTACGGGCACTTTCGTGACCGAGGCTCTTACGAAGGAGGCTATCAGTTCGCTCGACAAGGCCAAGAAATATGGTCAGCCTTTCTATCTCTATATGTCGCATTATGCCGTTCATATCCCGATAGACAAGGATATGCGATTCTTCCCGAAATATGTGCGCAAGGGACTGTCCGACAAGGATGCGGCTTATGCCTCGCTTGTGGAGGGGATGGACAAGAGCTTGGGCGACATAATGGACTGGCTCGATAAGAACGATGAGGCTAAGAATACTATCATCGTGTTCCTTGGCGACAATGGCGGCTTGGCTTGCAATCCTAAGTTCCGCGAGGGCCCTCTATTCACTCAGAACTCTCCGCTCAAAAGTGGCAAGGGTTCGCTATATGAGGGTGGCATTCGTGTGCCATTCATCGTGAAGTGGGGCGACAAGGTGAAGGCTGGCACCCGCAACGACAACAGCATCATCATCGAGGACCTTTATCCCACAATTCTCGACATGGCTGGTGTGAAGCAATACAAAGTGCCGCAGACCATAGACGGCATGGACATTGTGCCGCTGATGGAGGGAAAGAGCGACAAGAATCTCGTTAATCGCAGTCTTGTGTGGAACTTCCCCAATATTTGGGACGGCTATGGTCCTGGTGTAAACCTCAACTGTGCCATCCGCCGTGGCGACTGGAAACTGATTTATTATTACGGTACTGGTCGCAAGGAACTCTTCAATATCCCGCAGGACATTGGCGAAAACAACGATCTGTCGGCACAAAATCCTGCCAAGGTGAAGGAGCTGTCGGCTATTCTTGGCAAAACACTCCGCGAGATGAAGGCGCAACGCCCTACGTTTAAGGCTACGGGTGAGCCTTGCAAGTGGCCGGATGAATGAAAATGAGCTATTAATAATAGGACATATTACTCTCTATTACGAGGACTAAAATTTGTTTCCTCGGGAGGAAGCAAAATTTTCCTCCCGAGGAAATAAAAAATTAGTCTCTCAGCTCATAAAATTTCACCCAGTCAATTTCCATTTCCACAGGCAACTGCTTAGGGTCGGCCTTGCCAACCCATGAGCCTTGTATCTGCATGTCGACAAGCAGGTAGAAAGGAGTGCCGAACGGGTACTGGCCTTTCTCGTTGGTCTCAATGCGAGGGTAGGAGAAGGAGGTGCGACCGTTGATGGAGAAGACCAAGGAGTCGGGCAGAATCTCCACGGTGTAGGTGTTGAAACCGTCGCGGTCGATAGGTAGGGTAGAGCCATGAGGTGGGTTCTGGTCTTTCTTGAGCACGTGGGTGTAGTAAGTGTGCACGGTCTGATAGGCTATGTTGTCGTGGTTGAGATGCTCCATGATGTCTATCTCGCCACCCTCTGGCCATTTTATCTCGTCGTCGGGCAACATCCATATAGCTGGCCATGCGCCCTGGGCACTGCCAAATTTGGCGCGCACTTCCACTTTGCCATATTTGATAGTGCGCTTGTGTTTGGTGTAGAGACCGCCCGTTACGAAGCGGGCTGTGTCTGCCTCAAGATTGGTGTTAACCGCTCCTCGAAGAATCAATTTGCCATCGCGAACAGTGTATAGAGAGTCGGCGTCAGACATGTGACGTTTCCAATCGGCATTGGCACTGCGTGGAATCTTCGACCATGAGTGGCTGTCGAAGGTCTTCGCGTTGAAATGGTCTTGCCATACGAGTTGGTACTTGTGGGGGGATGTTTGTGCAAGCGATGCTGCGCTTATGAGCAGGGCCGCGATTGTAGTGATGATTTTCATTTGTTTTAGTTTTTTATGCAAAGGTAGTTTGTTTGATTGAGAAAAATCTTAAATGTTGCTTTAAGTTGCTCGTTTTTTATATTAAATACTATTAAATCCTTTGTGTATTCCGCTGAAAATGATAACTTTGCAAATTGAAATTTGACATATATCAATCAATTCGGCTAACTACACGTAAGCAATCGTTCTCTGCAATCGGCAAAGCAGTCATTCCATGATCGGCAATATGGCTCCACGTCCCTTTGTAGTCTTTATAATTCCAACGACTTATTGTATAGTCGCCATTGACCCGTGTCCGAGTCGTCGGCGCGTGTTAGGGGCGTGATATCCCCACACCATAAGCGACATTTTTCCGTAATGCCGCCTCGAGTAGGCGTAAAAATTGCGTAAAGATGCCGACAGGGGCTGTTTACGCCTATGCGTAGTAGACCTTGACTTGAATGTATAGGTTATGGCTGATGCTGTGGCATGTTATATATATTATAATGTGTACGGGCACAAAACACGATGTATATTGTAAATATATGTTAAAATATAGATATTTGCTTACATTTTTCCATTGAAAGTTTTGGTGGTTCGAGAAAAAGTCATACCTTTGCATCCGCTTTCGAGAACGAACGAAACCTCAAGCAAAACGAGGTTGAGAAGTGTTCGGGAAGGCGATAAAGAAAGAGTTCTTTGAAAAGATTTACATAAGACAGATAAAGTAGTACAAGAAGCGAGAATGAAGAAATTCATTCTTGGGTAGAAGAAAAACGAACCGTCAAGTTTGTTTGACTTTAGACTCTAATTTGGAAGCTCGTTCTGAAACAGATACAAACAAATGCAGTCTTAGCAATAAGGCAGCAGTAAAAGATATTTTACAATGTAGAGTTTGATCCTGGCTCAGGATGAACGCTAGCTACAGGCTTAACACATGCAAGTCGAGGGGCAGCATGAACTTAGCTTGCTAAGTTTGATGGCGACCGGCGCACGGGTGAGTAACGCGTATCCAACCTGCCCTTGTCCACTGGATAACCCGTCGAAAGGCGG
>CAKQEI010000044.1 GCA_934230115.1 uncultured Prevotella sp.
AATACCCTGATTGTTCCTTTGTTTAATGGCACGGAGGCAGAGGTGGAAGTTAAAGCAATGAAGCCAAAGGAAAAGGCGAACTTTGCAGCCTCTGTAATAGATGAGTTGTTCCGTTGCATTATAGAGCCGAATATGGTGCAAGATGGTGAAACCCCTGATGTTTCCTTTGCGGTCGCTCTGATGGCTTTATTTGCAGTCAGACACACCAACAAAGAGCCGTTTGTGTGTGCGTGTCAGGCGGTGCGCTTAGAATCCTTTGCGCCTATCTGTAACCCAAGCCTCAGGCCAAACAGAGTGAGAACCTTTGCGGAAGAGTTAGAACTTGAAAGACATTTGCAGAAGTTGGAGAAGTGGAGCAAAGTTTTCTCCAAGATGTGCAAGAATGTTTGCAAGTCCTGAGGTGGGGGGTATGTTTTTTAAATGGGGGTAGGGGTCGTTAAACCTCACCCACTCCTCTTTCCACGCAAGGAGTAAAAAATGAAATTCGTGTACTTTTGTAAAATTGGAGATTATGAAGAATTATTCAAACCGTATAAAGGCGGTATTAAAGAAGAATGGAAAGTATTATGGTGGTATGACTTTGTTAATTGATTCCACGGCAGTAAGCCTCAACACAATGGAACTTTGCCGTAAAGAGTTGGAAACGTTGGAAAGTACCACAGTAACCGTAAACACACGTTATGGCGAGAAGTTAGAGCCTCACCCAGTATTTAGAACTCTCAGGGATGCACAAACGGTGTTATTGAAAAACTGCAAGGAGTTGGGGCTGAATTATGAGGAACTTTCGAGAATGGTTGCAGAAGATGAAGACACCTTTAAGAGTTTTATGAAAGATGTTAATGATGTATGATAAATAGGGAAAAAGTGGTATCTTTGTACCTGAATTTAGCTATAACGGCTAATTTTTAATTGAACATTTAAAGCGATTGTCCGTGATGGATAGTCGCTTTTTTCGTTCCATTGCTGAGGCTGAAATGGGAGTTATTCAGGCAAACACGAGCAAAAACACGAGCAGTTTTATAATATAAAAAATGCTAAGCAGTTGATAATTAACTACTTAGCATTTTAAGGGGTGCGCCTGAAAGGACTCGAACCTTCACGTCGCAGGACACTAGATCCTAAGTCTAGCGCGTCTACCAATTCCGCCACAAGCGCATTAAAAATGTTTATGCATAACAGCAAGGTTTTGGTGGCTTTGCTGTCAAACTTGGTGCAAAGGTAAGACTTTTTATTTATATTGACAAGTGTTTAACCTATATTAAATAATGTATTAAGAGTGGGCATATCACATGTATGGTATGAAAATGATAGTAAAACAACTTTTCTTATGATAAAACGTAATAAAATGCGAAAAATGTTTTGCTGTTTAATATTTAATCGCTAAATTTGCAACAGGAAAAAGCAGTTAACGTAGGGTCTCCCATAAGGGAGGTCGTGCACATTTATTAACAAAAATAATGTCGCTTATGAAAAAGATCTACACTGCGTTTGTAGCAGCAATGTTTGCTACATCGTCTTTCGCACAGCCCCTTGCTAAAGTTCAGGCAAACGGACCGTTTGCCAACAGTTCGCTGAGATATCAGCCTAACGTCAAGAAGCCGGCAGGCCAGCCAATGAATTTTATTATGCCTACGGTAAGCAATCAGACAACTCTTCCTGCACGTGTGTGCAAGGCTGCAAGCGAGTCGGAACTCATTACCGAGCAGCCGGCTGGCACATTGTATGACAATCTATATGGTACGGGTGAGGGTTACTTGCTAATGTTCGGATATATATTCTATATAAATTTGGATGGCACAGTACAGCGTTATGTTGAGGGTAGCAACGGAGAAGTATATCTCCAGAATGCTATCTGCACAATACCTACTGACTCTTGGATAAAGGGCTATAAGGCTGAGGGTGACACCATCAAGTTTGATTTTCCTCAGAAATATTATGCCCAGGACGCTATTGATGCTAATGGCAATCCTACAGGCGAGAAGGAATATTTCTATGCTTATCGAGCTGTGATGAATCAAGCGGGCACCTCTATTGTTCCTGATCCTACATCTCAGACTATAAGCTACGTGCTCCGCAACGACTCACTCATCCGTGTAGACAACCGCGATAATAATGTTTATCTTGCACTATGTGCCGACGATGGCGGTTGGAGTGGATACGCCGACTACTATCAGGTGTGGAGCAAGATGAAAGAGACAGCAAGTGTTCCTCCAGCTTCAGCCGAAGTTTCGAAGTATCAGGTTAGATTCATCAATCAAGATGGTCAGGACGACGCTCGCATTATCAATTTGGCTATTGATGGCAAGGATCTGTATCTTGGCAATCTTTCAGAAAACGCTCCAGATAATTGGGCAAAGGGTAAGCTTGATGGTGACAAGGCTGTCTTCGAGGGTAAGATCTACATGGGTGTAGACCCGGTGGAGCAGATACATTCCTTCTTCGCTCCTTTGGGTAGTGAGAAGATTTGGGACGAATTGTATGGAGAGGAAGTTGACAGCTTCTACTTCGAGAAGTCTATATCGTTTGATTATGACGCCGTTGCCAAGACATTGAAGTCGGATGGTATGTTTAATGTTAACAAAGGTATGAATTCTGTATACTCAACTATATCTTATGAGGCTCCGCAGATGCAGCCGTGGGTAGAGGTTCCTGGAAGTCCTAAGGATCCTGAGTTGCTGCAGTTCTCGCCATTCGATGAGGCCCAAGGTTGTGGTGTGCTCCAGTTCTGGTTTGACAAGAATTCGGTTGACGGCAACTTGCTTGATACCAAAAAGCTCTACTATAATGTATACTTCGATGGCGATTTGTTTACAGCATATCCAGATGAGTATACGAATATTTCTGAGGAGATCACCGATATCCCGTATAACTTCTCAGACAATTCGTTTGACTTTGTTGCAGCTGGTGACATGCACACATTGTACTTCTACATGACTGGATTCACAAAGCTTGGTATTCAGACTTTCTATAAGGATGGTGACAAGGTTTACAAGTCAAATCTTGTAGAGTATGAGATTGATGATGAAGGCAACTTCACTCCTGTTGAGACAGCTATCAAGGGCATGACTGCCGACAATGGCAACGTGACAAGCGTAAGCTTCAGTGATCTTAGCGGTCGTCGTGTAAGCAACCTTGCAAGTGGTGTATACCTCAAGACCATGAAGATGGCAGACGGCACACAGAAGACTGTGAAGGTTGTCAAGAAGTAAGATTGACAGAATAAAAAAATAATGAGAAGGGTCTTTTAACATTAATGGAAATGGCATTCACCCTATATATTATATAATGTGTATAGCGGGGGTGTCATTTTCTGTAATAATAAAAAAACACGAAGGTTATGAAGAATAACAAATGTATACTCAATTCCATGCTGCTTGTGGCGGCTTTGTCAGGATTCTGCGACTCTGCTTATGCTGACAACGGCAAGATTGTATTCAGTGGCAATATGGGTTCGTCGTCGTTGGTGGCTTATGGCACACAGAAGAAGGAGAACTATGATGTGGCTGTGATGCTTGCCGACAAGAGTCTAAAGGGTAAGAAGATAGAGGCTATACGCGCTCCGTTCCAGAGTAGCAACAATATAAGCAACGTGAAGGTGTGGATTAGCAAGAAGCTCACGGTTGAGAGCAAGAAGAATGTGCCCGATGTGATGAGTCTCGATGCTACGTTTGATGGCAATACAGCTTCTGCCACTCTTGCCACTCCTTACACTATCGATAGCGACACTCTGTATGTGGGCTATTCGTTCAACGTGGATGCGGTAAGCTCTACCACCAAATATCCAGTGATTTTGGTTGAGGATAAGAGTGATGCAGGATTCTTCATCCATACATCGCGTACTTACATGAAATGGAAGGATAAGTCGGATTTTGGTTCTTCGGCTCTTGAGGTTGACATTTCTGGCGTTGAGGCCAATGCTGCCAATATCTCTGAGATAGGAACGGTGTATGGACAGGTGAACACAACCACCGATGTTACTCTTAGTATAAGGAACCATGGTTATAATGGCGTTAAGTCGTTCAGCTACAGTTATACGGCAGGCGACGTGAATGGTTCGGGTTTGGTGGAGCTTGACAAGCCGCTGCCAGCTATCTACAACGCTTCAACTGATGTGACCATTAAGCTCAGTGAGATAGCTGCAAAGGGTACCTATCCACTTGAGCTTACTATTGACAAGGTGAATGGCGAGGCTAATAGCGAGGCTGTTGCCAATGAGGGTAAGTTTGTGGTGGCCAACGTTATGCCAAAGCACAATCCTGTAATGGAGGAATATACTGGTACATGGTGCGGATGGTGTCCGCGTGGATATGTTGCCTTGAAACTTATGAACAAGTATCATCCCGACTTTATCGGGCTTTCTTATCATAACGACGATGCAATGGAGGTGATGTCTTCTACTAACTTCCCGGTAAGTGTGTCTGGATTCCCAACAGCGGATGTTGACCGTTCGTTTAATGCTGCTCTTGATCCTTATGCCGGAGCCTCAAATTCCGGCCTCGGCATTGAGGATATTTGGAAGGCACAGGCTAAGAAGATTGCTCCTGCAGCAGTTGCTGTTGAGGCAAGTTATAAGGATGACATGAAGAAGATAGCCACTAAGGCAACATTCGTATTCCTTGAGGATTTGACAGATGCTGATAAGTATAAGGTGGAGTTTGTGCTCGTAGCTGATGACCTTCATGGAACAGGTTCTGCATGGGAGCAGCACAACTATTATACAGAAGCCAACGCAGGATCAATGCCTTCGCCAGAGGCTGACCCGTTCTTTGCAGGAAATTCTGTTATTCCAGGTCTTCATTTCGATGATGTTGTAGTAGCAACAACTCGTCTTGCAGGTGGACTCGTATCGCTGCCAGCAACAGTTAAGGCCGATGAGCCAGTAGAGGTAGAAGGTGAGTTTGAGACGGCTAAGGTTGTCAGCACCTCAGGAGAGTCGCTCATTCAGGACACTTCAAAGATGCGTGTCGTAGCCTTGTTGCTCAATGCCGACGGTACTATAGCAAATGCTGCCAAGGCAAATGTTGAGGGCTATACCACTGGCATCTCTACCATCAACAACAATGCAGGCAAGACTGATGTGCCGGTTGCTGTATACGATGCTCAGGGTCAGCGTCTCAGCTCTATGCAGAGAGGTGTGAACATTGTGAAATATGCTTCGGGCAAGACTGTTAAGGTTGTGAAGAAGTAATGAGGGGAATAGAAGAAGTAAGGATAAGTTTTGAATAAGCTATAATGCAATTAGGGGGTGCGGCTTAAAAACCGTACCCCCTAATTCTATTTTGTTTGTTCAGTTGTTTTTATTATTTGTTCAGGCTCTCGATGAACTGCTTCATCTCTGCCTCATGCTCCTTGGTCTTGAGGAAGAGGTGCCACTGGTTCTTGGCACGCACAAGGTTGTGCTCAGGATATTTGCACTTCCAATAGTGGTCGCCATTGAGGTAATCCCAAAGGAAGCGTACTGCCTGCATATATGGGAACAGCTCGGCAGCGTAGGGCAGAAGAGAGATCTCAAGCGGAGTTAGGAATGAAGAAGCCGACTCTACATAGCCACGTGTGAAAGCCTCGAAGATGTCCATACGGAAGTCAATCTTCTCGAATTCGGGAGAGTCCTCTGCTATAGTGTTGGCAGCTGTGCGAAGGAAGTCGCCGTAGTCGCTTACGAAGAGCGAAGGCATAACAGTGTCGAGGTCGATGACGCAAAGCACACGTCCTTCCTTGTCGAACATCATGTTGTTCACCTTGGTGTCGCAGTGGCACACATGCTTCTGGAGTTTGCCATCGCGGAACAAGCGCTCGCCAAGACACATCTCCTCGCTATACTTCTCAAGCTGGTCGATAAAGTCCTGCACACCAGCTACACGTCCTGCGCGGTCTTCCTTGACAGCCTGACGAAGTTGGTCGCGACGAAGTTCCATGTTGTGGAAGTCTGGGATTGTCTCACCAAGATGGTCGGTGATGTCAGCCACCTGAGCCTCGAACTTACCAAAGGCCTTACCTGCATGGTAAGAGTATTCAGGGTTGACAGTCTCCACTGTCACGGCATCAGGAATGAACATGGAGATGCGCCAGTACTTGCCCTCCTCGTCCTTGATGTAGGTCTTGCCGTTGTCGGCCTTGATGAATGTAAGCACACGACGGTCGATATCATCGGCGCCCTCCTTTACAAGCTGCTCGCGGATGTGTGTTGTCACTTCCTCGATGTTGTGCTGCAAGAGGTCTACGTCGGTGAATATAGAGTCATTGATGCGCTGGAGCACATAGTCAGGAGCGTTGTCTTCAACGGTATTCACTTTGTAAGTGTCGTTGATGAGTCCGTTGCCAAGAGGCTTCACCTCTGCTACGGTGCCATTGATTTGAAAATGGCCGATAATTTGTTTGAGATTGTCCATTTTTTAGTTAGTTATTAAAATAATTTGTCTCTTTTATCGTTAATATATCATACAGTGCGTAAAGGCATGTGACAATACAATGTGCAAAAATACGTAAAAACCTCTATTTTACAAAATAAAGACAATCATTTAACAATAAATAATATGAAGAAATTATTTACATTTTTATTTTTAGCGTTAATTTTCGTAGTTAGTGCCAATGCCCAGTTGCTGTACCGTGTGTCGGGCAATGGGCTTAAGCAGGCTTCGTATGTGTTTGGAACATTCCATATAGCCAACACTTCTTTCGTTGACAAGGTGGCTGGTGTGCAACAGGCTATTGATGCCACATCGCAGGTGTATGGCGAGATAAAGTGGGATGACATGCTCAATCCCGACACCTTGCTACTGATGCAGAGCAAGATGTTGTTGCCCGAAGGCAAGACTTTGAAGACTGTTCTTACAGCCGACCAGTATAAGCGTCTTGATACTGTTGTGACTGGTCTTATGGGCGTAGGTTTCAGTAATCCTATGGTAGAACAGCAACTGTCGATTCTTTCGCCTGCCGCCCTGCTCACTCAGTTGACCATGCTGCAATATCTCAAGGCTCACATGGGTGAGTTTGATCCTACAAACACTATCGACCAGTATTTCCAAACTCAGGCAAAGAACAAGAACAAGCTTGTAGGTGGACTTGAGACAGTGGCTTTTGAGGCGGATGTGCTCTTTGGCACTCCACTCGACCGACAGGTGGTGCAGCTCGACTGCTTCCTTGGCAATCTTGAGTATTACGCACAGCTCACTGAGCGTATGGCTAAGGCCTATTATGCCCAGAATGTTAATGCTCTTGCCGACATAATGAATGAGAAATTATCTGCCACATGTGATGCCACTCCCGAGGAAAATGATATTCTGATAAATAATCGCAACAGCGACTGGGCAAAGAAGATGCCTACTATTATGTCCGCAGCTCCTACACTCTTTGTTGTTGGTGCTGGACACTTGCCTGGCGACAAGGGAATATTGAAGCTCTTGCAGAATGCTGGGTATACGGTAGAGGCTGTGAAGTAATGGTCGTTGTGGAAAAATATGAACCGTATGAAAAAGCGATTGATATATTCGTTGGTTGCCTTGCTTGTGGTGTTTGCAGCAGCTACAACCTATGGCTCGTTCTATCTTGTTGACTATGCCTTGAAGAGTGCGCCGGAGTCTCATCGCAAGAATTGGGGCAAGGCAATGGATTGGTATCCTGAACTGAAACCTTGGCTTGACAGCATCAAGACAGAAGGAGCATGGAGCGACACGTTTGCCATTATGCCTGATGGCTTGCGTGCTCATGCTGTGTGCATAAAGTCGCGCAATGCTGAGGGAAGAACGGCTGTTGTGGTGCATGGATATACCAACAATTCTATAGACATGCTGCATATTGCACGTATATATAATAAGGAGATGCACTACAATGTGGTTTTGCCCGACCTTCATGGACACGGCTTGTCGCAAGGCGACGACATACAGATGGGATGGTTCGACCGCCTGGATGTGCTGAAATGGATTGACCTTGCGCCTAAGATGTTCTCGACAGTAGGCGACTCTATGCGTCTTGTGGTGCATGGCGTATCGATGGGTGCTGCCACAACGATGTGTGTAAGTGGTGAGCATACCCCCGATTATGTGAAATGCTTTGTGGAGGATTGTGGCTATACGAGTGCCTGGGATGAGTTCGCACATGAGTTGCGTGGACGCTTCTCGCTGCCTGAGTTTCCTTTGCTCTACACAGCCTCATGGCTTACACAGGCCAAGTATGGCTGGAGCTTTAAGGAGGCCTCTCCATTGAAACAGGTTGCCAAATGCAAGAAACCAATGTTCTTCATTCATGGCGACAAGGACACATTCGTGCCCACATGGATGGTTTATCCACTTTATGAGGCAAAACCCCAACCCAAGCAACTGTGGATAGCTCCAGGCAGCGAACATGCCTTTGCCTATCGCGACCATCGTGAGGAGTATATAAAAAAGGTTGAGGCTTTTGTTGGGAAGTATTGTAAATAATTGATGGTGTGTCAAGAGTCGTAATTACGGCTTTTGACACACCATATATTGTTGTCAATTGATTGTGGCAATTTTGTGAATAACTTCTTTATCTCTTAACCAATTCATAAATGATATGTGCCGCACTGTTCGACGGACTGTCATCGCCAATCTTCTCCATTATTCGCTCGTAACCTTCGAGCATACGGTTGCGCTCCAAGCTGTCTGGCAACAAGAGCGACAATTCGTGTGCTATGTTCTCGACTGAGAAAGTGTCTGCCACAAGCTCCTTCACCACCTCGCTGTCGTCGATAAGGTTGACAAGCGAAATGTATTTCACTTTCAGAACATGACGGCGGAGGAAGGCTATCAGCTTAGGCACAGGAGTCTCGTAGCACACTACTTGTGGCACATTGAACAGGGCAGTCTCAAGCGTAGCCGTGCCACTTGTCACAACAGCGGCACGGGCATGTGAGAGTAGGGCATAGGTGTCGTTGTCGATAAGGGTGACATTCTTTCCATTAATGAATTGCCCGTAATATTCTTTCGTTATGCTTGGTGCCCCAGCAAGCACAAGCTGATAGTCGGGATATTGGCTTGCTGCCTCAATCATAGCGGGCAGGTTGTCTTTAATCTCCTGGCGTCGGCTGCCTGCAAGCAGGGCGATTATAGCTTTGTCGCTTAAGCCGTGGCGTTGGCAGAATGAGTCCTTTGTCTCGTGATAAGTATTCTGAAACTGTCTCACCTCCTCGGCAGTAGGATTTCCCACATAATGGATGGGGTAGTGGTGCTTCTGCTCAAAGAAAGGCACCTCGAAAGGCAGTATGGAGAACATCTCGTCAACGTCGCGTTTTATGTTCTTTATGCGCCACTCCTTCCAGGCCCATATCTTAGGCGAGATATAGTAGTAGACGGGAATGTCGGTCTTGGCATGCACGTATTTGGCAATGTCGAGGTTGAAGCCCGGATAGTCGACGAGTATAACCACATCTGGCTGCCACTCCACAATGTCGCGCTTGCACATGGCCATATTGCGGAATATGGTGCGCAAGTGCAACAATACAGGTATGAATCCCATGTAGGCAAGCTCGCGGTAGTGTTTTACACGCTTGCCGCCAACAGCCGACATTAGGTCACCTCCGAAGAATCTAAACTCTGCATTGTTGTCGGTTTGGCAGAGTGCCTTCATCAGATGCGAAGCATGCAAGTCGCCAGAGGCTTCGCCAACTATCAAGTAGTATTTCATTGTTTGTGTCTAATGTTATAATTTCCAGCTCTTCAGCAACTCATAGTCAGTCACATCGATGCGTGTGGGTGTTATTGCCACATATCCGTGGGTCAAAGCCCAGTTGTCGGTATCTTCAGCCTCATGCTCGTCGTTGCGGTAGGAGCCAGTCATCCAGAAATAGTCGTAGCCATGAGGATGCTGCATCTTCACACACTCGTTGTACCATGTGCCGTAGGCCATGCGGCACATCTTCACACCCTTGAACTCCTTGAGCTTAGGGAAGTTGACGTTAAGGCACACTCCCTTGGGCAGTCCTTCCTTCAACACCTTTGCCACAATTTCCCTAACGTATGGTCGAAGTGGCTCAAAGTCGGCATCGTCGCGGTGGTCGCACAATGAGAATCCCACAGAAGGAATATATTTCATGCAACCCTCGAGTGTCACACCCATTGTACCGCTATAATGCACGTTGACAGAAGCGTTGTCGCCATGATTGATGCCGCCTATCACCATGTCGGGCTGGCGGTCGGCGAATAGCTCCTGAAGAGCAATCTTCACGCAGTCAACAGGTGTGCCGTTGCACGACCACATCTCCATGCCCTCTTCCTTGCGGCGCAGTTTAAGTCGCAAAGGCACTGTGGCAGAAAAGGCTGTGGCAAATCCCGAGCGTGCCGACTCCGGTGCGCATACAATGATGTCTGCCATGTCGCGAAGCATGGCTATGAGCTGGTTTATTCCCTTGGCATGATAGCCATCGTCGTTGGAAATAAGTATTAATGGTCTTTTAATATTCATAAATTTGTCTTTATTTCATCTGCAAATGTACGAAAAAAGGTTTAAACTGACCGTATCTCGCATAAAATATGTAACTTTGCCAAATAATTTTGATGTAAATGGGAAAGATAATAGCACTCGCCAACCAGAAAGGTGGGGTTGGAAAGACAACAACAACGATTAATCTCGCGGCTTCGCTCGCCACTTTCGAGAAGACAGTACTCGTGGTAGACGCCGATCCGCAGGCTAACGCTTCAAGTGGACTTGGAGTGGATATTCAGGAAATTGACTGCTCGCTCTACGAATGTATAATCGATCACGCCGATGTGCGCGACGCTGTGTATACAACCGATATAAATGGACTTGACATCATTCCCAGCCATATCGACCTTGTGGGCGCAGAGATAGAAATGCTCAACCTCAAGAACCGCGAGCGCATAATCAAGAATATGCTCGACAAGATACGCGACGACTACGACTACATTCTAATCGACTGCAGTCCGTCGTTGGGACTTATCACCGTAAACGCTCTTACAGCTGCCGACTCGGTGATTATTCCGGTGCAATGCGAATACTTCGCGCTTGAGGGCATCACCAAACTGCTCAACACGATAAAGATTATCAAGAGCAAACTCAATCCGGGACTCGAAATAGAGGGATTCCTGCTTACCATGTACGACGGACGACTCCGACTCGCCAACCAGATTTATGACGAGGTTAAACGCCATTTCCAGGAACTGGTGTTCAAAACCGTCATTCAGCGCAACGTGAAGCTAAGCGAAAGCCCAAGTCATGGACTGCCCGTGATTCTTTATGACGCCGACTCGGTGGGTGCTAAGAACCACATGGCACTTGCCAAGGAAATTATCAACAAGAACGAAACGCCCAACGAACAATAATGGCTGTACACAAGAAATACAATAGAAGCGTGCTCGGACGCGGACTCGACGATATAGAGGGCGGAAAGGGTCTTGACGCTCTCATCGATACCGGTGGAGTGCGCACACAAGGCTCTTCCACTATCAACGAGATTCCACTCGGACAAATAGAGGCTAACCCCAATCAGCCGCGACGCGAGTTTAACCAAGAGTCGCTGCAGGAATTGGCTTCAAGCATCCGACAGATAGGCATCATACAGCCCATCACTCTGCGTCAGGTGGACGAGGAACGCTACCAGATTATTGCAGGAGAGCGACGTTGGAGGGCTTCGCAATTGGCCGGACTCTACTCAATACCTGCCTACATACGCACCATCAGCGACGAGAACATCATGGAGATGGCTCTCGTGGAGAACATTCAACGCGAGGACCTCAACGCCATTGAAATTGCTCTCGCCTATGAGCATTTGCTCGATGCCGAGGGAATGACTCAAGAGAAGGTGTCGGAGAGAGTGGGCAAGAGCCGAACTGCCATTACCAACTATCTGCGTCTGCTGCGCCTGCCTGCACAAGTGCAGATAGCCTTGCAGAAGAAGGAAATCGACATGGGACATGCACGCGCGCTGCTTGCAGTGGATTCGCCATCGCTGCAGATTAAGCTCTTCAACGAGGTGATAAAGCATGGCTACTCGGTGCGCAAGGTAGAGGAAATGGCCCAGATGCTCAAGAATGGTGAGGATGTGGAGAGCGGACGCAAGAAGATTGTTGCCAAGGCCAAGCTTCCTGAGGAGTTTAATGTGCTGCGCAACAGCCTTTCTGATTTCCTACAAACCAAGGTGCAGATGACTTGCTCGCCAAAGGGTAAGGGCAAAATCACTATCCCCTTCGACAACGAGGAGGAACTCGAGCGCATAATGAGTGTGTTCGACAAAATGAAACAACAGTAAACAACGACAGTGAAAACTATTCAGTCATACATATTCCAGACATTGCTTGTAGCTGTTTGCATGTTGATGACGACCATCAACGCGACGGCACAGACTGACGTTGCCGACATGAAGTCGAATAATGACTCTGTGTCGGCCATCTTCACGCAGCAAGACACGCTACGTATGCTCGCGCAGACCGACTCTGTCAAACTGCGCAAGCATCGCGACTGGAAGACATGGCGTCCTAATCCAAAACGTGCCATGTGGCTTGCCATAGTGCTGCCGGGTGCCGGACAAATTTACAACCGTAAGTACTGGAAGGTGCCTATAGTATATGGTGGCTTCGTGGGATGTGCCTATGCCATGCGATGGAACAACCAAATGTTCCGCGACTACTCGCAGGCTTACATGGACATTATGGACGACGACCCCAACACGCAGAGCTATAACCAGTTTCTGCATCTCGGCGCGAAAATCGACGAGTCGAACCTGCAACGCTATCAGGAGCTCTTCCGCAAGCGCAAGGATAGATTCCGCCGTTGGCGCGACCTGAGCTTCTTCTGCCTCGTGGGAGTCTATGCCTTGAGTGTGGTGGATGCTTATGTCGACGCGTCGCTATCTGAATTTGACATCTCGAAGGACCTCAGCCTTAGGGTTGAGCCTACTATAATAAATAATGAACGAGAGCGCAACCCGCTAAGGGCAAACAGCCTGGGTATGAGCTTCAGCTTGAACTTTTAAGACGAAAACAATAGTATAATTATTTTGATGAAAAAGACATTAGTATTGATTGCCACAGTGATTCTTGGCTTCTCTAATCCAGTCCTCGCGCAGAGCGACGACGACGAAACAGAAATCACTGTGACCGATGCCGAGGGCAAGAAGGAAGTCATCGATCTGCCCGAGGCTATGACGTGTGAGTATGACTCGCTGCTTACTGCTTACAACAGCAAGACATACCTGAAGATTGGAACCGACTGCAACATGCCAGACATCAACCCGGTGTACAGCAAGGAAGTGTACAAGGAACGCTTGGCGCGCATACCGTCGGTGATAGAGCTTCCTTACAACGATGTTGTGCAGAAGTTCATCGACCGCTATAGCAGTCGTCTGCGCCGCTCTGTAAGCATAATGCTTGGTGCGCAGAATTTCTACATGCCTACCTTCGAGGAAGCTCTTGAGGCTTACGGATTGCCACTCGAACTGAAGTATCTGCCAGTTATTGAGTCGGCTCTTAATCCTAACGCAGTGTCGCGTGTGGGTGCTACAGGACTTTGGCAGTTTATGCTCACCACAGGCAAACGCTATGGACTTGAGGTGAACTCACTCGTGGATGAGCGTCGCGACCCAGTGCGCGCTTCTTATGCAGCAGCTCACTATCTGCGCGACCTGTATAAGATTTACGGTGACTGGAATCTTGTGATTGCCGCATACAACTGTGGACCTGAGAACATTAACAAGGCTATACACCGCTCAAACGGTGCCACCGACTACTGGCAGATTTACCCATACCTGCCCAAGGAGACAAGAGGTTATGTGCCGGCTTTCATAGCTGCCAACTATATCATGACCTACTATTGCGACCATAACATCTGCCCGATGGAGGCCGACTTGCCCGAGAAAACCGACACGGTGGTTGTCAACCGCAACGTCCACTTTGAGCAGGTGGCCAAGGTGCTTGGCTTGGACATAGAACAAGTGAAGCAGCTCAACCCCCAGTATAGACGCAATATTGTCAATGGCGACACTCGCCCTATGGCTCTTCGACTGCCGGCTTCATTTGTAGGCAAGTTCATCGACAACGAGGACTCTATATATGCCTATCGCCCCGAAGAACTTCTTGCGAAGCGCACAGAGGTGGAGGTGAACGACGATGCTCCTGCTTACAGCCGCCACACCACCAGCTCATCAAGAAACAAAAACAATTCTTCAAGCCGAAACTCTCGCAACAGCAAGAAGAGCAAGAAGAACAAGAAGAGCAACCGTGGCGGACGTAACGTGACTATACGCCAGGGAGACACGCTCTCGGAGATTGCCAAGCGCAACGGAACTACCGTTAAGAAGCTGAAGAAACTGAACAAAATCAGTGGAAGCAGCATACGCGCAGGCAAGAAAATACGAATTAAATAAACAACAACAATCAGGAGAGGAGGCGTCGCGCCCCGGATATTCAACATAATTTATATCTAAGGCGCGACCCCTCCTTTTTTGGTTCATACCTAAATCAATATTAAACTAATAGGAGACCTGTATCATGGACGACCAGAAATTGAAAGACCAACAGAGAGAGACGGCCGATGATATGCTTATCGAAGGAGCCTTCAAAGAGGTGCTTGACATTTACCTCGCGTCACCCCACCGCAGAAAGGTGGATATAATTAACAAAGCCTTCAACTTCGCCCGGCAGGCCCACAAAGGTGTGCGACGTCTTTCGGGTGAGCCATACATCATGCACCCAATTGCTGTGGCTCGCATAGCAGTAGAGGAGATGGGACTTGGTTCTACAAGCATCTGCGCGGCTTTGCTGCATGATGTTGTGGAGGATACCGACTATACGGTGGAGGATATGGAAAATATCTTCGGACCTAAAATAGCGCAAATTGTTGATGGACTTACTAAGATCTCGGGAGGTATCTTTGGCGACCAGGCTTCTGCCCAAGCCGAGAACTTCAAGAAGCTTCTGCTTATGATGAGTGATGATATACGTGTCATTCTCATCAAGATTTGCGACCGACTTCACAATATGCGCACCCTACAGTCGCAGCCTGCCAACAAACAGTATAAAATCGCGGGGGAGACTCTCTACATCTATGCTCCGCTTGCCAACCGTTTGGGACTTAACAAAATCAAGACTGAACTCGAAGACCTCTCTTTCCGATACGAGCATCCCGAGGAGTACAACTATATCAAGGGTAAGCTTGCCGACACGCAGGAGCAACTCGACTCCATATTCGACACATTCACCAAGCCTATACGAGCGGCTCTCGACCGAATGGGCATACAATACGACATCAAGGCACGCGTTAAGAGTCCTTACTCTATATGGAAAAAGATGCAGAACAAGCACGTCACGTTTGAGGAAATCTACGACATTCTTGCCGTGCGCATTGTCTACACTCCAAAGGATCGTTCTGAGGAAATCAACGAGTGCTTCAGAATATATGTGGCGATAAACCAAATATACAAGTCGCATCCAGACAGACTTCGCGACTGGGTGAACCATCCCAAAGCCAATGGATATCAGGCTTTGCACGTCACGCTTATGTCCAATCAGGGCAAGTGGATTGAGGTGCAGATTCGTTCCGACCATATGGACGAGGTGGCTGAACAGGGGTTTGCTGCACACTGGAAATATAAGGATGGTGTGCCTGCCGAACTGAATGATGATACCGAACTAAACAACTGGCTTTCTACTATCAAGGAAATTCTCGACGATCCACAGCCAGACGCAATGGACTTCCTCGATACAGTTAAGCTGAACCTCTTTGCAAGTGAGATATTCGTGTTCACTCCTAAGGGAGAGATTAAGACAATGCCTGCAGGATGCACAGCCCTCGACTTTGCGTTCCAAATACATACATTCCTCGGCTCTCATTGTATAGGTGCAAAGGTTAACCATAAGCTTGTGCCGCTTAGCCACAAATTGCAGAGTGGCGACCAGGTGGAGATTCTTTCTTCAAAGTCGCAACATGTGCAGGCTTCGTGGATTAACTTCGTGTCTACGGCCAAAGCCAAGGGCAAGATTCTTGCCATTCTGCGTCGCGACAACCGCGAACTTCAGAAGAATGGCGAGCAGATACTCGACGATTGGTTGCGCAAGAATGAGCTGGAGATAACTACTCCCGTGCTCACAAAGTTGTGCGACTTTCATGAATTTAAGAAGACCGACGACCTTTTCATTGCTATCGGCAAGCGCACAGTGCTTCTTGGTGACAGAGACCTTGATGAATTGCGCGAGAAGAAACCCGAGAGCAACGGGGGATGGCGCAGATATGTGCCTTTCTTCAACCGTACAGAAAGAAGAGAGGAAAGGAATACTGAATATTTCACAGTGGGCGAGGGATTCAACAAGAAGAAGCCTGTCTACGTGAATGAGGAGAACATATCAAAGTTTGTGTTCCCGGCTTGTTGCCATGCCATTCCTGGTGACGACATCTTGGGCTATATCGACAACAAGAATAGAATTGAGATTCATCGCCGCGACTGCACCGTGGCTTCAAAGCTTAAAGCTACATACGGCAAGCGCATTCTCGATGCCAAGTGGGACATGCACAAGGTGATGTTCTTCGACGCTACTATCGAGATACACGGTATCGACCGCAAGCGTATGCTGCATGATGTCTCGGAGGTAATATCTGATAAGCTTGATGTCAACATACACAAGGTTACCATCGAGAGCAACGAGGGCATCTTCGAGGGTCAGATAGAAATACGTGTGCACGACCGCAGCGAAGTGAAGGTCATCATGGATGAGCTAAAGAAAATTGAGGATATAAAAGAGGTGCTGCAAATACTCTGATATAATAGAAAACGAAAAATGGACAACTGATAATTACTGTTTCATAATTATCAGTTGTCCATTTTCCGTTTACAGTTGACTTATTTTTCTTCCATAGCTGCCACAAACTCTCTGTGGAACGTTCCGTGGAAGTGTTGTATTTCCTTTCTTGCTTCCTCTTCAAGCTCCCAGATATTCTCCTCGCCAGCACGATGGGCCAGTACATGGCGCACGCAACGGGCAATCTTGCGCTTGTTGTTGCGAGCCTGGAGTTGGTCGCCCTGAATGTTCTTCTGCGATACGAATGAGAAGGCTGTGAGCTGCTTCATGAATGTCTCGTAGCGGTTGAAGAGCAGAGCCTGACGCATCATCTTCTCCGGATCCTCGTCAAGGCCATCCATGTCGATAAGTCCGTCAAGATTCTCGTGGCTCCAATCTTCCTCGTTCAGCCAATACCACTGGAATGCGTAACGCTGCTCCATCTGCATTAAGCGTTGTGCAAGGGTGTTCTCGTCAACATTCTCGGTGTTGAACTGCTCGAAGGCGAAGCGTGCAAGACTCTTTCCGTTTACCTCTATCTCCGATGCGCCCTCTACGTCCTCACCAGTAAGCTGTATGCGCCAGCGCGACGACTTGTTCTTGATAAGGGCAGAATGCGCACCCATCATAAGACTTTCAAGACTTCCCATGGCGTCAATCTCATCAACAAGAGCAAGACGCTCACGCATGTTTCTTACCGAAAGTCGGCCGTCCTCAGTAAGTACGCACATGTAGTTGAGCTTGTTGTCGTCGAGTGAAAGCTGGAAACGGTCGTTCGACGAATCGCCAACAAACGAGTAGTTGTAGTTGGCAAGGTCGTTGTGCGTAATCTCTATCTCGCCTGTCAGACGGTTGTCGTCCTTGTCGGTAATGGCAAAGCCTACGTAAGGAATCACGAGGCGCAGTGTGAACGGATTGCCTTTTCTTGGGGTGAGTTTCACGGCAATTCCGTCTTCGCCAAAATCGTTTTTCTTAAGCAGCCAACCTTCATCGGTCTTCTCGGCACGGTCAATTTCCACCTTGCCGTAGTTCCATCTGAAGTCGAACACAATGTCGCTCTCGTCGTCGCGCACCACCTTTACGAAGCGGTCGGGCTCGACACCGAGATATACTGCATCCACTGGCTTCACTTCCTCGTCGCCCTCGCCGAGTACGCCTATTTGCAGGCGTCCTATCATAGGGTCGTCTTCCCAGTCATCCTCGTCGGCTCCTTCTGCGCGGAATACAACAAACGTAAGACGGTGCTGCTCGCGTGTTCCGTCTTCACGACACAGGAAATATGAAGTTTCTTCAGGTATATAAATAGGTGTGCTGATGTATGGACTCATGCAGCGTACCGAATATTCCACCTCTGTCCATGCAGTTGCGGAAGTAGATGTATTATTATTTGACATATATTGTTTGATTACTTGTTTGTGGTGTTATCCTATTTGGAATGCAAAATTACTGCAATTTTATCAAATAAAAGAAAGAACAGACTAAATATTGTTGTTTGTAGGTATTGATGAAAAAATAATTAAATAAAAAGTCGCAAAATATTTGCACAATTCAAAAAAACTCCTTACCTTTGCACTCGCTTTGAAATACATAGCATATACGGAGATCCGCTAGCTCAGCTGGTAGAGCACAACACTTTTAATGTTGGGGTCATGGGTTCGAGCCCCATGCGGATCACACATACATTCAATCAACAATTTCAGCGAGAGGATTTTACTTAGGTAGAGTCCTCTTTTTTCGTTTATACCTATTCCTTTTTGTTGTCATGGCTGATGCCTGACAGGACTGGGAGCAACCATCTCGGCATAGTGGATCCTCGCGGCCAACGCCTGGATGCAATAAAGAGCAAAAAAAAAGGTAATGGCAGCCTGCCGCAGTTCCTTAAAACGGCAAGCTCCAAAACCTTAAACAAGCCTAACTATTAGGCGGAATGAAATCTATTTATCTAACCTTTATTTTGTTCCTGGCATCTTGCGCACGGCACGATGCTTCAGATTGGCGGTTCTTACTCTCAGCTTCGATCCTACGCCTTCGGTATACTGATAAGCGTTTTTGTTGTCGTTGGCAACATCCGACGCCGTGGAAGTCCAATACTCGCCAGAGAGCGGATAGACATTATCCTTCATCTTCGTATACTCATTCTTTGAAGGCAGATACCACACGAGGTTTTCTCGCTTAAGCACCGGACGGTAGGCCTCATTGCCAAGTTCGGATGCAATAAGCTCCTTATTGAACTTATTTTTCAATATACACATTCGGGCGGCATATTCAGCAGGGTCGATGGGCAACTTCTTGTCGGGCTTTCCGCCCCAATCCTCCAGCTGCTTCATTAGTCCGGTCACATCGCTAATACCATTGAAATTATACAATTCCCAAGTGTTCAGATTTCCGTCGTCAGGATCGTCCGACACATCAAGCTTAGGCACTTTACTAAAGTCGATGGTAAGACTTTCCAGCTGACCCCAATATGTGGTATAAGTAATATAATCTTGATATTTATCACCATAATACTTTATCTGAATCTTCATAAGCCATCTTCTGAACGGACCAAAGAATCCTGTGCCGCCAGCTTTGCTCATGTCATAGGTGATTTTCATATCATTATCCCACAAGAATCCCCACGGCGACACCTTGTCCTCTAAACGCTCGCACCCCAATCCTTCGGTATTCCAGCTTGGGAACAACTGTTCGAGAGTATATACCACAGGAGCCTGTTTGGGATAGTCGTTTGGCTTAAGCTCAAGATCCACCTTTCGGTTTGCCCTATCTATGTTCTCCTCAAGGAAGGCATACACCGTCACTTCGCCATCGCCTGTGCCCGAAATGCTTGACGTGCCTCGGTCTTCCTCCACCCAGTATCCAAGCGAGGTCAAGTCGGTAAGCTCTTTGCAAAGCGTCACCTTTGGCGATTTTGATGTCAGCGTCCATCCCTTCTCCAGATACTTCGACCTTATCTTGATTGGACAAATCACATAGTGTGCGTCTTGGAGTCCGGGGTCTTCGGTAAATTCCAATTCGTAGTAAGGCGAAATCGAGAGTCGATAGGTCACTGTTTTGCCCATAGGCCATTCAGCTCCGTTGAGCGACGCGCTGATGGTTCGTTCCTTCCCCGAATTCTTGTCTTTATACACCACTTCGAGTTTGTTGTCCTTGCCCAATGTCTGTGGCAGCAGCATGAAAGCCGCCTCGCCGTTGTATAGTATTGTGCCGTTGGGTGTGGTTGTGGTGGTAGTATAGTTTGGAGCTATAGAGTAGTCGGTTGTCTCCCCGTCGAGCGTCCATTTCGAAGTAGCCATGTCGTAGGTTCCCGACTTGTGCACATTAGTGATTTTCACACTCTGGATAGTGCCATTGGTCATTTCTGCTCCCGTCAATATCCTCACGGCTGTACACAGATGTTTGAATTGCAGGTTTACTGGAGCGCACGTCGAGCCCGTGCCTGGATTGGACATATAGCCTGTGTATGCTGCCATAATGTCGGGCTGCTTTAGAGCATCGTCGGGTACAGTATATTTTATCGTTGTTTTCTTCACGTCAGGTGCAGGATAAACAGGCGTCTCCGTGAAAACGCCATCATCCGCAGGAGCCCATGCAAGGAAGTTCAGCTGTCGGTTGCCGGGCCAGTAGTAGATGGTTGCCGACTGCCACAAGGAGCCTTTCTTTGTGGCAACATCATCCATATAATGTTGTGTGCCGAAGGTGCCGTCGGCGTTCTTTACTTGTGCCACCACCTTGAATTTGTCGTACATGTCCGTAAGCATACTGGCACGTGTGGCATGTTGCTTATTGTTGGCTTCTATTCCGTCGCTCACTATAGCACGCACACACAAAGTGTCGGTCGTCTCATCCGACCTGAGCACATAGCTGGTAGAAGTAACGTCCTCGCCATTGCCATTGGCACGTGTGGCATTGTCGGCATCGGAAATGCCAAAGCGGATACAGTCAGTCTGGCTTTTGCCAAAAGAGTCTAATGTTCCATCGCTGCTGCATGAAAAGAGTGACAACGACAGGAGCACAGCAGCCATGCCAGCTGTCTTGTGTAAGATATTTTTTCCTTTCATTTTGATTTGGGTTTAAGGGGTTGTGAATTAAATGTGAGGGGTGTGTCAAAACTCAAACAAAAGCGGGCTGAAAGCCCAATTTCTTTACAGCCCAGGGCAACGCCCTGGGTATATA
>CAKQEI010000045.1 GCA_934230115.1 uncultured Prevotella sp.
AAATCAACTCATCAAAGAATTGATTTCGCTTCTTGTACTACTTTATCTGTCTTATGTAAATCTTTTCAAAGAACTCTTTCTATAAACTTGGCTGCGCCTCGGCAATTGAAGCAAGCTTCATTGCGCTCAACTTGCACAAGCTTTCTTTATCCGCCTACAGAAATACAACTAATTCTCGTTTTGCTTGAGGTGTTGTTGTTTCTCGTAAGCGGATGCAAAGGTACGACTTTTTCTTGAACCACCAAAACTTTCACGAGAAAAGTTTACATTTATATTACATTTTCGTTAATAATTGATTTGCGTCAACACAAGTAATGTGTGCGATAACAGTTACACATTATATAATATATAAGAGACAGACAAAATATAAAGCAGACAGGCAATGTAATACTATTGTAACACTCTTGACACAGCGTGAAAAAAGGAAAGCATTAATTTTGCAGCGCAAAACAATAACAGAACAAAGAAACTATGAGAAGAACGAGAACCGCACTCGCAGCATCTGCCCTATTGTGTCTCTGCTGCACAACCGCAAAAGCGCAGCAAACAACCGACACCAACGAGGACAACTTCAAGCCAACACCCGTAAACATCCACGGAACAATACGTTCAAAATACGAATATCAGACCGAAGAGGGTGAAGGTCGTTTCGAGGTACGCAATGCCCGCATCAGCGTTGACGGTCAGCTTTCACCCATTGTCTTCTACAAGGCAGAAATAGACCTGTGCGACGAGGGCAAGATAAAGATGCTTGACGCATATACCCGACTGAAACCAGTAAACGGGCTTCAGTTCACTATCGGTCAGATGCGTGTGCCGTTCACCATCGATGCTCACCGCTCGCCCCACCAGCAATACTTTGCCAACCGTTCGTTCATAGCCAAGCAAGTAGGCAATGTGCGCGATGTTGGTGCCGCGCTTGGATACACAGCCAATGTAGGATTCCCCATCATTCTTGAGGCAGGATTGTTCAATGGATCAGGCCTTACCAACCAGAAAGACTACTGGACAAAGAGCGTGAACTTCTCTGCCAAGGCACAGTTTCTCTTTCCACACGGTTTCAACATTACGCTTAGTATGCAAAAGATAAAGCCCGACAACGTAGACGTTATGATGTACGATGGCGGAATGTACTGGCACCATAAGGGTCTGCACCTCGAAGCCGAGTACCTGTACAAGCACTATGCACACGATGCCTTCAAGGCTGTACACGCCGTGGATGCCTTTGCAAGCTACGACATACCTACAAGCAAGAAGAGCGCAATACGCTATGTCACCCCTCTAATACGCTATGATTTCATGAGCGACCATAGTGATGGTACACGCTATCTCGACGGCAAAGCCAACGAAGCCGGTAAGCTGATGATAAACGATTACCAGCGTTCGCGCCTTACTGGTGGTGTAACACTCAGTCTGCGCAAGCCATTCGTCAGCGACATACGCCTTAACTACGAGAAATACTTCTATCGCAAGTCGGGCATAGCCAAGACATCCGAGAAGGACAAGATTGTTGTGGAGTTTATGACAAGATTCTAAAAAAAAATATCTATTAACCTTAGGAGCTTATCAATTAAATCTAAAAAACAGTTAGTATCACTCCAAATATAGGATGAGCCCCCAAAAAAAATAGTTCGCCCCTTCGTGGAAGGGACGAACTATGAATATCTCGGCAAAAAAACTTATTTCTTAACAAACTTGAGTGTCTTAGAGCTGCCGTCGGCATACTTGGCTATGCCTACATATACGCTAGGCTGCAAGCCAGCGAGCTTAGCAGAGCTGCTATTAACACTGAGAACTGTGCGTCCACTTAGGTCGACAATAGCCACCGACTTGGCATTAACAGCACTAAAGTTGTCGTTGTCGACAATGAACATTCCGCTTGCGTCACCGTTGACATTGCTGATGCCTGTAGTGGTAGCGTCGCCATATACACCGATATTGTCAAGACAGAGCACCTCGCCCTTCTTTGTAACAAGGTTGAAAGCAATGTAGATGTCCTTGCCTTTATACTTGTCAAGACTGATACCACGTGTCTTAGGAACAGTTGTCTCGCCCTTCACCTCTGTGGCCTTAGAATACCACCAGTCGGCAGGATTGCCCGAACCATCAGATATTTTAACACTGTATTCCTCAAGCAACAGCTGGTTGAACGACATTGCATCCCATACAAAGCTTGCGTTGTCGCCATTGACATGAACCTGTGGCAAGATAAGCCAGCGGTTTGGAGTATCTCCGTCTATCCAGCTTGTTCCAGCAAGCACCTGGCTGCCCAACATGGCATGCTGCACGATACTAAACAATCCCCATCCCTCTTCATTGAATTCCTCACCAGCATTCGGGTTGACTGTACCATTGTCGCCAACATAGAAGCTGAGATCGGAAGGTATCTTCTCTGCCTCGAAGTCGTAGAACAAGCTTGGATTGCCGAGCACATTGACTTCCTTCTCTACAACATTGTTCTCAGGCATATTGTCGTCATCGCTTTCAATAGTCACCTTAACAGTGTGCTTGCCCTCAGCAAGTCCCTTGAGTGCGTTTTTAGCTGTGAGGTTCTTTATCTCCTGAGCCTTGAGGTTGAGAGTTACCTCAGCCTTCTTCTCACCATCTACAGTTACAATCACCTTGCCGTCGGCGTCCTTGATGCCCACGTTTTGGATGACAAATTCCACATCTGTATTGTTAGGAGAGCGCACAAAGTCATAAGGCTTTACAATCTCACTTGCTACGAGATCGACAGCATCGTTGGATGCCTTATAGAACTGCACGTCATCTACAGTGAGCCAGTTCTCGTTCTTGTCGCTATGAGCATAGAATCCAAGGTAGATGGTCTGAGCCTTGTCGAAGTTGATCACCTTGAACGACTCCTGGTATCTGCCCTGCTTGACAACCTGCTCGTCAATATGATTTGTCATATACGCTGGCGTGTTGCCATTGCCCCAATACACACCAAGTTTCTCTGTATGACCATCAGAACCCGAATACCAATAACGCAATACATAGTTGCCAGCCTCAACCTTAATAGGATCGAGCATTACCCAATCGTCTGCATCATTCTGCTTATCATAGTTATATGCCAAACAACCATAACCAGTGCGTGCCATATTCATGTAGGGTGACATGTAAACTTCCCAGTCGCCTTTATCGCTATTGAGATTGTAAATTCTGAAGTCTGCGGCATCATCGCCTGGCTCAAATCCCCATGTGTACGGAAGAGTAACGGGACCGCCATGACGCACAGTAGTTGTAGTGGCATCATTGTCGGGATTGATGTCGTCAGGGTCGATGGTGTAAGCCTTGACAGTATACTTATGACGCACATTAGAAAAGTCGGCTTTGGTCTTGAATGTATACTCCATCTCCTCGCCAGGCGCAAGCGAACGACCCACTTCCTCGGTGACAACTTCTTTGTCATCTATTTGATAAGCCACCTTGAAATTATTCGAAGCATCTATTCCCTTATTCACGATGTGTACTTTCACCGTCTCGGCATTACCAAGATTGTCGCTCGACACAGGACTCAACACATTGTCCACCATTAGGTCAACTGCCTTGTTCACCTGCACGACATTGAAGTCGCACATGTAGAAACGCCACTGATCCTTAGGACTGGTGGTGTGGAATCCCACACGGAATGGCACACCAGCTGTGGCATCATAAAAGAAAGACTCCGAAGTGCGCTCGCCAATCACCTTGTCGTTCTTAGCTTGCAACTTGGTCATGCCCTCCACTGTAGGAGTGCTACCTGTATACACCGCAAGTTTTTCGCCATACGATGTGCCGTATGTGGTGTACTTCACCATCAACTTGCCTGTGACAGAAGGTGTAATCTCGGGAGAGATAAACCAATCGTCTGCTGCATTGACTGAAGAATAAGCGTAAAAGACCTTAGATTGCGAACCTTCTGCATTAAACACCCATGTTACACCATCGTTGTTGGCATCGATGACTGTCCATTTTGCAAACTCGCTCTCTGTGGCAAAGTCAGTAGAGTACAACGACTGTGCATTGACAGCTGTCGTAGCCGCGAGAGATACTAAAGTGAGTAGAAAATTTCTCATATATTAAAAATTTTAATTATATGCTGCAAAAATACTATAAAAAGGATTTCGTAAGTTATAAATCGTAAATTCTTTAAAATATTTTAACCATTAATTAGTAAGATAAAAATACTATAAAGTTTCAAATCGAAACTATTGAAACAACATTGTAACTTCTTTGACATGGAGTGACAATGTAAAATAAGGACTTTTGCAAACGAAAAGGAAAACGATATAAAAAGGGTAAAGGAAATATTCAAAAAATGAGCTATAATAATTTTTGTAAACGTTTACATGCACCTATATTTCTTTTTTCCCTTCCCCCATTCCTATCCGTTTGATTTTTATTAGTAAATTAGCATCGCCAAAACATCCTTAATCATAAAAATCAAACATTAAGCAATATGTACATCAAGAGTATCGCTGCCATGCTTGCGCTCATTCCTGCGTTCGCATCGGCACAAACCGTCAGCTCGCCCGACGGTAATGTGAGCCTCACTTTCTCGCTCACAGAGGGTGGCAAACCCACATACGAAATGACTTACAAGGGAAAGAAAGTTGTTAACCCCTCGCATCTCGGACTCGAGCTTGCCAAGGACAAGCACGCATCAAAAGGTATGCAGGAGACCGACCTTATGGACGGATTCAAGCAGACAAACTCGAAGACCACATCGTTCGATGAGACTTGGACACCTGTTTGGGGAGAAACAAAGACCATCCGAAACAATTACAACGAACTGGAGGTTGACCTTAACCAGCCATCTTCCAACCGCAACATCACCTTGCGATTCCGCGTATACGATTACGGAATGGGCTTGCGTTACGAGTTTCCGCAGCAAAACGACCTTAACTATTTCGTGATAAAAGAGGAGCACACCCAGTTTGCCATGACTGGCAACCATACCGCCTACTGGATTCCTGGCGACTACGACACCCAGGAATATGAATATCAAATTACTCCACTTACCGGAATTCGTCAGGTTATAGCAAAGAACCGCGAGGCATATAAAGCCAATTCGTCTACAACAGTATTCTCGGATACCGGTGTGCAGACCTCACTTCAGCTTAAGACCAAGGACGGATTGTACATCAACATACACGAGGCTGCATGTATCGACTATCCTACAATGCACCTCAACCTCGACGAAAAGACTCTTACCTTTGAGTCGTGGCTCACACCCGACGCAGTAGGACGCAAGGGATTTATACAAACTCCTTTCAACACACCATGGCGAACCATACTCGTTAGCGATGATGCACGCGACATGCTCTCAAAGAAGCTTACACTCAACCTCAACGAGCCTTGCAAGATAGAGGATACGTCATGGATTCACCCTACAAAATACTGTGGAGTATGGTGGAACATGATTGTGGGCACCAAGACATGGGCCTACACCAACGACCTGCCCTCGGTACGCCTGGGCCAGACCGATTATTCTAAGTGCAAGCCTAACGGAACACACGGCGCCACAACAGCCGAGGTAAAGCGATACATCGATTTTGCAGCCAAGAACGGACTGCAAGAAGTGCTTGTAGAGGGTTGGAACGAAGGTTGGGAAGACTGGTTCGGACACCAGAAGCTCGACGTATTCGACTTCGTTACACCATATCCCGACTTCGACATCAAGTATCTCAACGAATATGCCCACTCTAAAGGCGTGCGACTGATGATGCACCACGAGACATCGTCAGCTGCACTCAACTACGAGCGTCACCTTGAAGACGCCTTCAACCTGATGAACAAATACGGCTACGATGCTGTAAAGACGGGCTACGTAGGCGACATTATTCCACGCGGCGAATACCACTACTCGCAGCTTATGAACAACCACTACCAGCGCGTTATCGAGCAAGCAGCCAAGCACCACATAATGGTAAACGCACACGAAGCTACACGTCCTACAGGCATTTGCCGCACATGGCCTAACCTCGTAGGCAACGAGTCGGCACGCGGAACCGAATACGAAGCCTTTGGCGGATCTGTGCCCTACCACACCGTAATGCTTCCATTCACACGTCTGCAGGGCGGTCCGATGGACTACACACCGGGTATCTTCGAAACAAAATTATCGGAGTGGAGCGACAACAAGTCGTATGTACACAGCACATTATGCGGACAGCTGTCGCTATACCTCGTAATGTACTCGCCACTGCAAATGGCAGCCGACCTGCCCGAACATTACGAAAAGTACGATGATGCATTCCAGTTTATACGCGACGTGGCATGCGATTGGGACGACTCACGCTACCTTGAGGCAGAGCCAGCAGAGTATATCACCGTGGCTCGCAAGGCAAAAGGCACCGACAACTGGTTTGTAGGAGGCAAGACAAACAATGCACGCCAGACAACAGTGAAGCTCGACTTCCTTGACAAGGGAGCTAAGTACAAGTGTGCTATCTATCAGGACGGCAAGGATGCCGACTACGAAACCAATCCTAAAGCATATACCATCATACATCGCACAGTAAAGAAGGGCGACGTGATAAAGGTAAAGCAGGCACGAGGTGGTGGCTTCGCCGTTTCGCTGATAAAGCAATAGAAATTGACTGTTGTATTGTTCACACAGGCAGGGCTTTAACAAAAACTGACAAGACACCCTATTGTGGACAAAACCCTTCGGGTTTCAATAAAAGGTATGACGTATGGCCTTTCGAGAGCAAGCTCTCAACACCCATACGTCATACCTTTTATTGGTGCAGCAAGCTGCACTTTGCCCACAATAGGGCGATAAACATAAAAAACAGAAGCCTACGGGCCTAAGCTTTTCGAATCCACAGAATGGCCTACGCTTCGCGATGCAAGAATCCACAGAAATGATTGCTTGCGCCGCCAAGTCGGCGAACCATATTTAACCTCGGCGACGCTACACAAGCTATCAATTCTGTGCCTTCTGTCGTATGACGCGCAGCGTCTATACGCTCTGTGTATTCCAAAACCTTAATCCCGTAGGCTTCTGTGTGGTCTGTGCGTTCTGTGGGAACTACAAGCAAAGGAGATACAAGTACAAGAGCCTCTCCCCGATAAACTGCAATTTATAATTCTATCACTCCAAATTCCGGATGAACCATGTTTTTTATGTTTATAGCCGTATATATTTTCCGGCACATCGTGCCACTGCTTTATCTGAAGGAAAAGCAAGTCGAAGACTCGGAAAATATATACGGGGTTTTAATTGTTATTGTACAAGACCAGCAGCGACAGCTATTGTATAAATAAGTTAAAAATAAGTACCTAATTGTAGGTATTACATAGAAAATTGTTATCTTTGCATCGTTCGAAAGTAGGTAGCGAGCACCAAACCCCGTTGCTACTTAACGACATAGGAATTAACATTTATAACAAATAAAACTTATTTTAATTATGGCTTACGTAATTGGTGACGACTGCATCGCATGCGGTACATGTATTGGCGAGTGCCCAGTAGAGGCAATCTCAGAAGGCGAAAAGTATTCTATCAACCCTGATCTCTGCACAGAGTGCGGTACATGCGCAAGCGTATGTCCTCAGGAGGCTATCAGCCTTGCTGAATAATAAGCATAATTCAAGGCTTAACGGCTGGGAGCGTTGCTCTCAGCCGTTTTTTTTGGCGACATAAAGACAGGATTGGATGGAGAACATGGTTCTTTGGGGGGAAAGACAGAAGAACATGTTTTTTTGAAAGACAAGAGAACATGAGAACATGTTGTTGTTTGAAAAGACAGAAGAACAGGAGAACAGGTTGTTTTTGAAAAGACAGAAGAACAGAAGAACAGGTTGTTGTTGGAAAAGACAAGAGAACATAAGAACATGTTGTTTTTGGAACCCTCCTCCTACAATATCTGAACTTTTTACTCTTTTACTTTTTTACTTTTTTACTTTTAAATAGCTCTTTTACTTTTAAATAGCCTTTTTACTCTTTTACTCTTTTACTTTTTTACTTTTAAATAGCTCTTTTACTTTTAATATGCGAGAATAACTGAAATCTCTATTCCGTGACACGGAATGGCCGTTCGGTGACACGGAATGTGCATTCGGTGACACGGAACGGACGTTCGGTGACACGGAACAGAGATTTATATTAAGATAAAGATATAAAAGAAAGAATTAACGGTAATTCGTGTTTCTTTAATATTAACGTTCTTACAGAATATGGAGCGATGGAATGGCTTGCGTGGTACGGTTCGGAGACCGTACCTCCTACAGATACTTATGTCTTAAAAAAACATGTTCTCTTGTTCTTATGTCTTCAAAAAAACATGTTCTCTTGTTCTCATGTCTTCAAAAAAACATGTTCTCTTGTTCTCATGTCTTCAAAAAAACATGTTCTCTTGTTCTCATGTCTTAAAAAAAAACATGTTCTCTTGTCCTCATGTCTTCAAAAAAAAACATGTTATCTTGTTCTCATGTCTTCAAAAAAAACATGTTCTCATGTTCTCATGTCCTCATGTCTTAAAAACAAAAACATGTTCTCTTGTTCTCATGTCTTAAAAAAACATGTTCTCTTGTCAAACAGAGGGCTTGCGTGGTACGGTTCGGAGACCGTACCTCCTACTATATTAGTTATTTGAAGAGCGTAATCATAAAGAATCAACGAAAGATTTAAAGTTGTCTAAGTCAAGCGTTTCAAGTTCTTTTCCAGACCTTGCCTCCTCTATTGCCGCAATGGTTGTTTCATTGGGTTCATAGTATAATGTTGCTGTTTCCATATCCGTAATTTGTATTAGTTTGTATGCTGATATACTTTAAGCAATTACGCCCTGAATCCGACTTAAGCCAAATTCAGGGCGTAACGCTACTTTATATTACATGTATCCCAAGGCATTTCTTGCTTAGGCAAGCGGCAGAGCCGAGAAGCCCTGGGCTAAATGATTCGATTATTCATCTTCCCATACGTCAAAGTATGCACCTGAGCGAGCGGTGCCTGGGTCACCTGGTTGTAGGGTGCCATCATTAATATCTATTGTACCATCATCGTTAACTGTGTTGCCGCTTACTGAATTGAGCACAATGTCGCCCTGTAACTCAACAACATCGATATTAGGGGCTGTATATATTTTCTTATTCATTGCTATAAAAGTTTGTTTAATTGTTATGTAAATAGATCTCGCGTATTATTTTACTACGAACTTCTTGCCAGCCTTAACGTAGATGCCCGGTGTAAGGTTGTTGCCATTTACACGCTGACCCTGAAGGTTGTATACTGGAGCATTGCTCTCTACTACCTCGCTGTCAATATTCTTGATAGAAGTAGCTGTGCCGTCGATTACTACACGCAAAGCAGAAGCAGCTGCACCATTAGGAATAGCGAAGTAAGCACGGAAGCCCTTGGTCTTATTGCCACTACCATCTGTCTTGTAGATCTTGTTGCCAGCACCGAGGAAGGCTGCGTAGTAAGTGTCATACAATACTTCAGTCACATTCTTTGTAATATCTACCATATTATAAATGCCAACGAAAGCCAAATCATCTGTCGTGATAACTGCATCAGCATCATTTTTAACAACATTCACATTCTCGAATACATACTCATTAGATGTATTTTCCTTTGACGGCTTAATCAAGTAAGGTTTTGTTGCACTTATTACTTCAACTGATTTGAATGACAATGTATTGCCAGTGCTGTTTGCATTAAGCTCAGCAATCTTCACACCTTCACCAAACGCATCCTTAGCCTGTTTTTCAGAAACCTCGAACGGCAAGCAGATTGTATTCCACTCATTTGCAACCATAGTACGCTTGAGAGTTACATTCACACCAGTCTTTGCCTCAATGGTGTTAGACTCTGAATTTTCGTCGAGGGTAATGGCTGTTGTCTCACCTGATTCAGACACATTCTTTACCATAACTTCGTCAAGGAAGAAACGATATGATGTTTTCTTATTATTATTAAATGTTATTTTACAAGACTTTGTGCCACTTATCTTCATTGAATAAGTAACCCACGTAGATTGAACCAAATCAATGTTGACAGATTTAGCAGGAGCGTTATCGCCATAAGTCAAAGTACCATCAGATACAGAAACCGTAATTGTTGTATTATCTGTTCCCCATGCACCAGCCATAAAAGTCAATATTGCATCACCAGTAAGAGATATAACAGGAGTTGTTACACTCGATGCTGTCTTTCCTATTCTTATACATTCTGCACCAAGGAAAGCATTACCTGTTTTAGTCCATCCTGAATTATCAAATACTTCAGCGTTCCATGTATTACCTGCAACATTTCCAGACCATCCTGCTTTTCCGTCGCAATTATTAAACGACTCATAGAACGCTGCATTAATTGACTCAGCCTTGTTTTCAACAATATACGAGTCAGTAGACTCTGCATATTTCTCTGTGTTATTCGGTGTGAATTTTGCAGTGATAGTAGCCTTACCATAACCATTGAAAGTCAATGCGCCTGTTGAGGCATCAACAGATATAGCAGTTGCATTGCTGCTTGAATACGCAATAGTTCCAGCAACTCCAGTTGTTTCTGTAGCTGTAGGAGTTGTGAATGTGTCATCAGAATATTTACCTTCTGTGAATGTGAAGGTCTTGTTTGAGTTAGTACCGAATGAAACGTTAGTGGCAGTCTTTGATTCGCCAACAGATGTCGCTGTCAAAACTACATTGTCTATACGAGTATTGCTAGAAGGAGAAAATTCTAATTTTAAAGAAGAAGAGCCTTTAGCAACAGTAAATGTCGCTGTTCTATTAACACCAGATTTTGTAAAAGCAGAAAGAGCTACTTTAGTTCCATTAACCTTTATAGATGATAATCCATCATTATTTGTATATAAAGAAAGAGAAAATTCTCCTGAGCAACCTTTTAAATCATTTATTGTAACTGTCCAAGTATCCTTAGGATTTTTTTTAGCATAAAGTAAAAGCTCTGGTGCGGAACCTCCTGCTCTTTCTTCATTATAAATTTTCGTATAATCGCTTGTATTGTCATACACAACATTATCATACATAATGTCCTTAGGTTGAGTATCTGCTTTTCTACCCCCCCAGTCTTCCGACCAAATCGTTGTTTGTGCCCAACCAGCCGACCAAATCATAGCCAGCAGCATAACAAATAGAAATCGTAAATGTTTTGTCATAATTATAAGTATTTAAAGATTGATTAGTATCCAGTTAGTGTAGTCTTTCGTTAGTTGACATACATTAAGTTTTTACAAATGCAAAAGTAGGATTTTTATATTACATAGGGGTTACGGGGAGATTAAATAAAGTTAAAAAAGGAAAATAGAAGAAGCCCCCCTTCTCCCTCCCCCATAGGGAGGGGAGCAATATGCTGTATTGTGTACATTTAGGAGGTACGGTCTCCGAACCGTACCACGCAAATGGCGTTTCGCCAATGAATAAATAATAGTCTTATACGGGTTTGTGAGTAAAGAAACCCACAAAATCATCAAATGTCTGCAAAATATTAGTCAACTCTGGATTGCTTTTTTGTACAATTAGAGCGATGTAGTTGTCGACCTCATCGTCTTTCAATATTGAAACCTTGACACAAAAATTATTGTTATAGGCATAATCGTTGAACCACTTGGTAAACAAACGTGCACGCATAGCCTGCCTGTTGTCACCAGTTTCACATTGGTACAACAGTATATTGGGGTTTGTCAGAAAGAACTCTTCAATGATTGCCTCTATAGTACCCTTTACTTTAGGGTCGTTTGGCGATGATTTATGGTTATCATTAAAGATACTAAACTCATAGGCTCCATTTTTCCAAATATCTTGATTATCTGAGAAAATTATACGATATGAGACATCATAATCTGTTATAAACTTATACTCATTATCCTCAATCCATACTTTATATGGCGAATGAAAATTCAGACGAGTTAAATTAAAGGTTTGCATAACAATTATCTGCTTCCTTACGTGCTTTTACAAATTCTTCTTGCACCCTTTTCTCCAGCTCTCTTTTACGCTGAATCATACGTCGCAAAGCTGTAACAGCCTCTTCACGACTATTGTACTTTACTGGTTCGTATTTCATAATCAATCCTTTCTTTATTCCTTGTTTGTGGCAAAAATACTACTTTTATCTGGTAGTTCCAAAAGATTTGGAATCTTTTTGGTGTACAATTGGTATCTACAAATATGTTCATAGTTTGTATTTTGCTTCAATCAATGCATTTAAATCATTTTCGTCTTCTGGAACAGGCATACCTCCTTTGCCTGACAATGTCTTCATACGTGCCAAGGAATGATTGATTGCTTCCTTACGTGCTTTTACAAGTTCTTCTTGCATCCTTTTATCCTTCGTCAAAATCATATTGGATCCTCCTAAATATTAGGTCTAATACATCAATCCGAAGCCCCAAAGCGGAATAATATCGCCCGAAGCATATTCAATATCATCTCTAACAATAAACGAGTTTTCAACGTCCTTCACCTGTCTATGACTCTTCTTTGCCCCTCCAACCTCAAATGTGAACTTACCGATAGAGAAGTCGGACACCTTTGACGACGTTACATCCTGGGTAAGACGTGTCTGGTTGTAGAAGAACGTCTCTCTTATATTTCCTATATTGGCATTGTCGTTAGCCAAGGCATAAATAAAGTTGGTGTTATCCAGAAACACCTTCTCCACCTTACCTAATCCACGCATTCCCCCCGTCTCGTCACGCAGCTGACCTATCATTCCCGCTTTCTCCATATAAAGCAAGAAGGTTGATATGTCGTTACGACTAACCTTTATCTCATTGGCAAGAGTAGTGGCCTCTGGTTTATACGGCACATTACCAGCAATGATTGTCAACATTCTACGCAACTTCTTGCCAGTTGCAGGCGACATATTAGCATACTGCGGAATGTCTACCTCCATCGTAAGCCATATCACCTGCTGAAGACGTTGTAATACATATCCCTCTTTAGCGAACGGGAAATAGCCCTCACGCAGATAATGACCGAACAATGGAATGGGGTGCTGCACTCCATCTATCTGTATATTGCCACTTAACACATCCTCGAGGCTTCGCACCGGAGTAATTATGCCATGAAACAATTCGAGATATTCACGGAACGACAGCCCCTGCATATTAAACAGCAGAGACCTTCTACTTAAGTCGGCCTCACCTTCAAGAATGTCAAGAACCGACGAACCTGTAAAGAATGTATGTAGTGCCGGATGCGAATCGTATATCTGCTTCAATTCCTTAGACCACCCATTATACTTATGGACCTCGTCAATATACAACCACTCGCCTCCTTCACGCACAAACTGAGAAGCCAATTCGGTGAGTGTGTGTATCGTGAAATAGCTATGATCAGCAGAAACATAAAGTGTTTTCTTTCTGTCTTCCGCTGCCATTTCCTTTATATGCTGCATTATAATGGTTGACTTGCCCACTCCACGAGGTCCCGTCAAACCTACAAGCCTTGACTCCCAAGGCAGTTTGTCGTACATATAACGCTTGAAACCTAAGTCCACCAAGTCAAGCTGCTCATTCATAAAGTTGATAAGTGTTATATCCATATATTTATGCTTTAAAAAGAGGTTATTATTGAGATATATGTGCAATATGCACTTTTGAAAGTGCACTTTTAATGAGAATATGCACCTTTGAAAGTGCATATTTGATAAGAATGTGCACTTTTGAAAGTGCAAATCTATAAAAAATAAATGAGATGGCGATGGATTGAAGGAAAATAAAAAGTATATAAACAAAAAAATCCCCGCAGCTTCTCCGAAGAGAAAGCCACGAGGAAACACCCCTGTGGGCGTTGACGGATTCGAACCGCCGACCCTCTGCTTGTAAGGCAGATGCTCTAAACCAGCTGAGCTAAACGCCCGATTGCTTCAACTATTATTCTTAACAAGAATGCTTAGTTCTTTAAAGCGAGTGCAAAGGTAGTGGTTTTAATTGAAACAGCCAAATGTTTTGGCAACTTTTTTCAATAAAACTGTAAAAAATTTTTATCTTTCCTCTTTTTATAGGCAAGAACAGAGCTTTTCTGTTTCTTTTTACTACAATCTCGGAGATACTTTATTGATTTAGGGTCGAGCGGTAGATGTTCGACCCTAAATTACACTATTAATCTTTTTCTATCAACACAGTGGCGTAGGCGGATATTCCCTCCATACGTCCGGTGAAACCGAGCTTCTCGGTTGTTGTTGCCTTGATAGACACATTATCCACATCTGTCTGCATCACTTCGGCAAGACAGCGTTGCATCTCAGGTATGTGCGGATTGAGCTTTGGTCGCTCTGCACATACAGTAGCGTCGACATTGCCCAGTCGATAGCCTTTGGTGGCTATAAGGTCGATGGTCTTGCGCAACAGTATCTTGCTGTCAACATTAAGTGTCTCGGCAGCAGTGTCGGGGAAATGATAGCCTATATCGCGCATGTTGGCTGCGCCAAGCAAGGCATCGCAAATGGCATGTATCAGTACATCGGCATCGCTATGGCCAAGCAAACCCAGCTCATAGTCGAGCTTTATGCCACCAAGCCAAAGCTCACGGCCCTCTACAAGTTTATGGACATCATATCCAAATCCAGTTCGAATCTTCATGAGTTTTGAGTTTTGAATTTTGAGTTTTGAATTGTGCGCCTTTGGCGCATGTTGAATTGTGAATTGTGAGTTTTGAGTTTTGAATTTTGAGTTTTGAGTTTTGAGTTTTGAATTGTGCGCCTTTGGCGCATGTTGAATTATTCAATTTTGAATTGTGAATTTCAAAATTATTAATTCACAACTCAAAATTCAAAATTGAATAATTCAAAATCGGCTCTGCCGATAATTCAAAATTCAAAACTCAAAACTCAAAATTCTATTTATCTCCTTTTGAAGAGGTCTTTAAGTCCGTCCATATCAAACGACAGAGTGAAGCGGAGTGTCTGATCGAGCGGATTCGACTTGGCAGTGGCTATCACATAGCCAGCGTCAAGCGAGAAGACATTCATCTTGAAACCGGCACCCACAGTGAAGTACTTACGGTTGCCCTTGTTTTCCGACTCATGATGATAGCCGGCACGCAGGGAGAACTTGTCGTTGTAGACATACTCGGCACCAACGCTCCAGCGTATCTCTTCCAACTCTTCCTTGAAACCGCCAGGAGCATCGTGGAAACTCTTGAAGATACCACTGATAGGCGACACGTCGTAATACTCCTTGTCAAGCAACTCCTCGTAGTTCTCCACCTCGTTGCCATCCTTGTCTACCTTAGAAGGATAAGTCGGCACGAGCGGCTTGTTGGCATCAGCTGATATAGAGAAACGGTTGTATTCGTCGACAGGAATCATGAGCGAGGCACCAAGACGAAGGTTGGCAGGAAGGAACTCTGAGCGGTCGGTACCGCCGAAGTTTATCTTCGAACCAATGTTGGAAAGGTTAAGACCCAAGCCAAGCTGACACTCACGCTGACCTATGTTGACATAGTTCTGATAGTAGGCAGAAAGGTCAACGGCAAACGCGCTACCAGGCGACGAGGTGTCGCTATAGTCGTAGGTAAGGTCGGAATAAATCCAGCGCACACCTGCTGCAATAGAGAACGTCTCACTAAGCATGATTGAGTAAGCCACATCAACAGACATCTCGTAAGGATTGAGAGTCATCTGAGAGTCGCCCGTCTCCGAACCACCGTAGAACACCTCACCAAGCGAGAAATAACGCAATGAACCTGACACAGCCGAATAGTCGCCTATGCGATAGTAGCCCACAAGATAGGCAAGATCAATGTCGCTCACAAGCTGGCGCAGCCAAGGTGTATAGTTGAGAGCCACACCCGCACGCGAAATTGTAAATGGATATTTGGCAGGATTCCAATATTGCGAAGCCACGTCAGGGTCGGTAGCCGCACCAGTATCACCCATACCGCCAGCACGGGCATCGGGCGCGATAGACTGCGACGTCACGGAGTTCTTCTCGGGGTTGAACATATCCTGCTTCTCCTGGGCGAGAGTCGGTAGCGACACAAGAGCCGTGAGAGCGGAGAGTATTATTTTATTCTTCATCTATTTATCTGTTACTTGTTCTTGTATGCTCAATGAAATCAATTAAGAACCAAGAATGGATTAAGAGTCATCACAAAATCTTCGTTTCCTATTCTCGATTCTTAATTATTATAACGCTATATAGCCTTATTTATTGCCAACTATTATGAGTTTCTTGGCTTTCGAGGTGCGCACAGCACCTTCTGACCTGAGTTTCACTCTATACAGATACACTCCTGTCTGCAAAGGCGCGCCATTGCTTCCAGTCAAATTCCAAGACATAACGTATGGCGAAGCGGCAGTGATACCAGTATCTGTCTGACTCCAGAGAATTCGTCCACCGACATCAAACACCTCTACAGTCACGTCAATAGAACTACCCGTACGGTCGTGGGCTATAATGAACGAAGTGTTCGACTGGGCAGGATTGTCGGTACACGATATGCTCACTGAGGGTTTCTGTCCCTTCACCACATTGAAACGCAAGCGAGCCACCGACATATTGTTCTGTATGTCCCAAGCACGAAATTGCAGAGTGTGCTCACCCTCGTCGAGTTCGGGCAGATAGTAATATGTAGAACCCGTGGTGTATGAGCCGAAGTCGAACATGAAGTTGTCGTTGAGTGAATAGGTCATGTCCTGCCTGTCGTCGATGATGAGCTGCATGTCGTGACCGATGCCGGCACCCGAAGCGTTGATACCATCGCGGTCGGTAATCTCAGCCACAAAATAAGGAGTAGGATTCACATCGCCACCATTCTGGAACGAGGGAGAGTTGAGATAACAGTAAATCGACGGACCTATAGAGTCGTTGGCCGCTATCTCGCTGCCTCCAACAATGAAGTCGTCGCTATACCCCTGGGCTATGGCAGTATGCTCGTCATTAATGGCCCACAAGGTGATGAGTCCCGACTCATCTGAATAGTTGATGTCCTTAGGCACTGCAAATGTGAAATTGAACTCACCATTCATGATACGGTTGACACCATTGAATATGGTCTTGGTGCGGTCGGTGTATTGAAAAGCGCTGTAGTCGTTCTTTTCTTCCGCATTGTGGCGGCATGTAATTGTCTCACGGCTGTCGCGCACAAACATTGTAACTCCACCATTGAAATCAGGCATATTATCCACATGTCCCTTGACAGTGACAAGAGAGCCCGCCTTGAGACGTATCTCTTGAGTTTTGTCGGCAAGGGCTACTCCGCATATCGAATCAACAACAATCTTGACAGTAGGCAGATTGAGCGACATAGCAGGGTCGCCAAACAACACATACTGACGGGAGTTGAGAGCCAGTTGGTCGGTAGTGGCCTCATTCTTGGCAAGACGCAAAGCCTCGCCAATGGTGCGTGGCTTGCCATTGGCTTCATAGGACAACACATGGCGCATGTAGGCAGAATGCAATTTGGCATTGCGGTCGGAGTATACCGTGCGCGCTGATGTGAGTATAGCCACCGCTCCACCCTGCTGATTGAGCACAGCATTCATACCAATATTGTCGGAGAGACGGTCGAAGGGTCCGAAGTCGCAACCAATAGTGAGCCACATGGGCAGGTTGGTGTTCTTGAACGTACTGAAGTCGCTGATGTGCAGCACATTCTCGTGAGAGAACTGCCACTCTGAGCCATGTCCCACATAACTCATGATGAGTGCTCCCTGGCTCTGCTGCTGCTGGATAGCTTTGGTCACTTCGGGATAGGTGTTGCCCGAAGCCGTCGGCTCCATCTGATAGGCATCCCACATAACCTTTTTGACATTATAGCCAGGATGAGCCGAAATCACTTGGTCGGCCACTGCATTAGCCTTGCTCATGTGGTCGTTGGCATCGCCATCGTCGCCCATAAAGAAGATAGTGTTCTGCCATGAGCCGCCATTAGCATTGGTGGCATAGTTTATTGCCTTATCGACCATTGTCTTGGCGTCAATCTCGTTTGTCACTGGAAATCTGCCGACTGCCACATCCATCTTGTCGTTGACAAGCAATCGGGAACCTTCACCATCGTCGAGAGTAGCGTAGAAACCATCATCCACGCAACTCACACGCTTGTCGAACGAGTCCTCGTCCTCATAAGCCAACAGATAGTCGTCAGCTGAAAGACGGCTGCACTCTGTGGTGTTCATACGGTTGTCCCACACACTGCCACCAAAGAGCAAAAGATACTTAGGCTGGTCGGCTTCGTCGGTGGCACGGTCGTAGAGCATCTTAAGATAATGACGATAGGCTGAAGCATCGGGCGTGCCACTCGAAAACTCGTTGAAGAGTTCGTCGGCAGGCACTATGTTGACTCTCAAACTGTCATGTTGCTCATGGAAAGCCTTCAGGCGTTCGGCTTGGGCAAGCAACTTCTGTGATGTTGGGATTATTATCACCATGTCGGCTTGTGGGTCGGCATGATGGTTTTGATTGGTGATGTTGTAGACATATTCTGGCACTGGAAGCGTGGCTGTAGTCAAATCCTGCTCGCCACGTGGCGAGCTCCACTCAAGCTGAACAAAGTCGAGACGCATGGCATTGCCACTTTCCACCTTCAAGACTATGCGCTCGCGGTCGGACGAAGCACTGCGTGAACAACGTGTTGTGAACTTCTTTTCTGTTCGGAAACCTGAGACATACTGCGACACATTGCCTTTCACCTCTACCGTTCCTATCGACTTGCCATTGACAATAACACGCACAGTAGAATATCCTGCTGCGGCTATTGCCACAGTAGGCAGATATTGAGCGTCGCTCGGGTAGAGACTATTATCGAACTCCACAACCATTGAATCGCCTACTGCCACTTGGCGGGAGTCGAAGAAATGGCGTCCACCCTGCAAGTAAGAATAGGCATCAACCTCGTGTAGCTGATAGCTGTTGTAGATGGGTATGTCGGGATTTAGCGATTGTATGGAGTCGATTGTTGTGTATCTTGGCTCTTTAGTTGCTTCGGTAAGAAAATAGTAGCCATAATCCGAATAATGGTTGCGGGTGCGAATGGCGCTCTTGGATTTCCATGACACCGGACCACGCCCGTAGAACACTCGCTTGTCGCCTACCTTGGCAGTAGGCACTTCCTTAAGGTCATCGCAATTTATAAGGTCGGCTGCCGTGAGCACTTCGTTTTGCAGATTGCCACCGTAGCCATATATCTTCACCTTAGAAGGATTGGAAAATCCAGCCTTCCTGACAAGAGCATCTGTGAGCTGATAGAATCCGGTAGACGGCACACGTATCTTAGCCCATTTGCCCGAACGCAACACACTGCGCTTGGCATAACGGTCCTTAGGCTCAACGGATGAATAATTTGTGTCGGATGCCTTAAGCGGGGAGTTGATACGGCTTATGCGAGCCGTTATATCCTGCGCATCGTCGTTGGCAACAGCCTTGCGACGAAGCATAAAACTTGCGAGCACACAATACTTGCCTTCGCGGAACACTACGGGAGAGAACGAAACGAACAACGAGGGACGCTTGCGGTCGAACGTTATCCGTGTCTCGACTGTAGGAGTGGCGGGAGGCAGAACGTCTGTTATACGACAATAGTTGCCAACATCAGCACGAGGCATCTCGGCATATTCGGGATATGCAATTTCAAAGGAATACACTGAGTCGCGGTAGGTAGACGGCAATGCTTCGGTGTGTGTGAACATTGGCACAACGGAGTCGACCCTCACATCGTCGGATGTGAGATTGTAAAACTTTTGGGCTGTTGCCGATATTGTCGTCAGGCACAGACACATTATTATATAAATGGCTCGCAAGTTGATTTTCATATATAGTGTTTATTTACAGTTGAAATCCAGCACAAGTCGGTCTTCCACATAGCCTTCAAGATGATCGTCAATCTTCACCGGTCCCACTCCCGCAGGAGTTCCTGTGTAGAGAATGTCGCCCGTCTTCAGCGTGAAGAACTGCGAAATATAGGCTATCAGCTCATCCACCTTGTAGAGCATGTCGGAAGTGCATCCCTCCTGCACAGTGTTGCCATTGATGTCGAGATGGAAATGAATGGCCTGCACATCGCGGAACTTCTCCACCGGAACCCACTCGCCGATGGCAGCCGAACCGTCGAAACCCTTGCACAGCTCCCATGGCTTGCCTTCGGAACGCAGCTTTTGCTGAAGCTCGCGTGCGGTAAAGTCGATGCCTACAGTCACTGCATCATAGTAGCGATGGGCGAAACGCTGAGGAATGGTTTTGCCAAGACGCGATATGCGCACCACAAGTTCAGTCTCATAGTCTATACGCCCGAGGTGGTCGGGGATGAAGAAAGGCTTATGGTCCTTGAGAAGAGCCGAATCGGCCTTAGTGAATATCACGGGACTTTCTGGTTTATATAACGCTCCGTGAAGCTCTTTATTGTGTTCGAGGTAGTTCATACCTACGGCAAATATCTTCATTTTACGATTATGTGTTAAATGACAGAAACGAAAAAAGGAGTCGCGAAAGAGTTTTCACTCTTCGCAACTCCATTATATAAAATTATGCGTAATTGATTTCTCTAATTACTCAGCAGAAAGAGTGAAGCGCTTGTAAGCAACAATCTTCAGATCCTTGTCCTGCTTCTTGAGGAAGTCAGCAACGCTCTGCTTGTCGCCGTCGCCGAACTGGAACTCCTGGCAAACGAGGCAGTTCTCCTTGAGGAACTTG
>CAKQEI010000046.1 GCA_934230115.1 uncultured Prevotella sp.
ATTGCTTGATCTTCTTTTGTCAATCTTGTATTCATATCTTCTGTAGTATTCGTATTCTTTACTTATATTGTCATAACACTATTTCGCTTAAGTGAATAAAACTGGGTGCAAAGGTAATGCTTTTTTGCCTTTGCACCCAGTTTAGTTATTCGGAAGAACCGGAATGTGATGTCGGAAAATCAGGAAAGATGCCAAACGGTGTTATCAGATAACAGTTATCTGGAAATTAGGATAAATCTTGCTCACATTCTCACGGAATTTGCAGAAATTAGATTTGCTGTCGCCGTCACCCCACTGCTTGGTGTATCTGATTTCACGACCATTGAAAGTAAATGTACCATGAGACTTCTTGCCTTCTTGAAAGACTCTGATATTTTGTGTGTCACTCACATTCACGCGCCCGCCACCGATGTAGCCTGTTATCTCTTTATTAATGTCTTGAACGCTGTCTGAAGAATTGGCAAGTCTGTACTCCACAAACTTCTCCAACACATCATACATTGAGTAGCTACCATTGCCATTGATAGCATAAGCTCTTCTGGGATGACCACCTTGCGCCACCTTTTCCATACTCTGTGAAAGTTCTGGAATGCCAAGGGCGTTGATTGCCGCACGGATAAGGTCCTCATTGTTCTTGAAGAATGTTGTCAATAGTTCTCTTTCTTTCTGCTCCATTGCCATAATTATTATATTTTTGTTAGTATCGCTGTCTTTATCGTCGCCTGTTTCGGCAGGCTTGCCCAAAGTCTTGATGTAGTCTTTCAGTCTGTACATATTCTCTACCGAGATGTCCTTTTGATCGCTGACAGGCTGAATGATGTTGTCAAGAAGCTCTTGATAGTTTATCTGAATATACTTATCGCACTTGCACTCTGCCCGCTCTATGTCTTCCAATTTGCAGTTGGTAGGCTTTAGGAAAGCAAAGATATTTATGTCGTCTTTGTATTTTTCTGTGATATACTGATAGTATGCTTCCGTCTGATACAGAACAGTTTTAACGTTGTTCTTATTAGGCTTATCGGGTCTCTTGCCGTCTTTGTCGAAACATTTGATAGTTTCAGGCGCACCGATTTTGTTCTCTATCGCGATGTTAATGTTTCTCACCTTATCATTGACCATTGCCGTACACTTGATGACAATATCAATGTCTCCATCCTCGTATGCCGGTTTGTCTGCCGATGTTCGCTTTATAAAGATGGGGTATTCTGCAATGACATTGTATGACAGTATGGAAAAACTCTGGGAATAGATGCTGTTTGCAAGTTCCTCATCATATTCTGCACAGTCTTGCATGTTTGCCCATTTCAGCAACAGAACTATCAGTTTCTTGATAGGTCCGGCATTGGGGTCGGCATTAAAATCCTTGTTGCCGAAGAACCAAGCCAAGAATTGGGTGTGGGTTGTCTCCTTTCTTGACTGGTTGATGATGTCCCACGTTGTAGGCGTGGCATAGTATTTTTTCAAATCATTGATGGACTCATCAAGATTGAATTTTATGATCAGGTCTTTTATTTCCTGTTCTGTTAAATTGTCTGTTTCCATATTAATTGTTTTGTATTTACATTTTTATTATTCTTCACTCACTTCCCTCAGCTTCTCCCACAGCTTTACCATTGCCAGCGTGTCGAGGCAGCAGTAGTCGAGCAATGCCCGACGAGCTTTCTTTTGGGCATCTGGCCCCATAAACTGTATCTGAGGATAAATGCTCATTGCCTCGCCGCCGTTCTGAACACCACCACTGAGGTTGTGGTAGTCGAGTTCGGGATCATCGGGGAACAATGCGGGGAACACCTTCTTGATGGAGAACGAACCGTTCATGGCAGGCATATAGTAATAGCCGGCACGGAACGGGTCGATAACCATTTCTTCTGATTTGTACTGCTTCAGCCACAATGCCTTGGGACATTGGCAATAAGTGATGTATTTTGACTTTGATAAATTTGCCATAGGCTTTTATATATTTATCTTAGTTATTTTTTGCGTATAAAAAATACGCCCAAAGTTACAGAATATGGATTAAAAGACAAAATAAATGCTCGTTTTTTTTATATAAAAGACAAAAAAGCAGTATAGGTATCTTGTTATTGATTCCCTATGCCGTTTATATTCAATCTTCCAGCAATATTCTATTTTCATAGTTTGCCAGATAGTCCTTCAAATCTTTTATTGTCTTTATATTCTCTCGTGATAAAAACTTTGAAAGCATTTCATTAGCAGACTCGAATATGATACTGTTTATGTCGCAAGTTTCAACATCATTTCCTTCGCTTGGTCGAAACTCGAATGTAGTGTCGGAAAATCAGTAATATATCTTATTTTTCATTTGGTTAATTAAATTATAAAAGCGGCATAGGAATCTTGCAATAAAATCCCATACCGCTTTATATTCATTCTTCAAGCCAATGTAAACCCAATTGGCTCAAAGGTTTATTAGTATTCGTCATCATTCCAGAGGAAGTCGTCCTTTGAAGGATAGTCGGGCCAAAGGTCCTCGATGCTCTCGTATACTTCGCCCTCGTCCTCTATCTCCTGAAGGTTCTCAAGCACCTCAAGAGGTGCTCCTGAACGCATAGCATAGTCGATGAGTTCGTCTTTAGTTGCTGGCCAAGGGGCGTCTTCCAATTTAGAAGCTAATTCAAGTGTCCAATACATAGTCGTAAGTTTTTTTAATCTGTTCTACAAATGTTTTTCCAACGGGCTTAGTTCTTAAGGCTGCTGCACATATTAACAGCCATGCCCCGTCTTTCGGCTGCAAAAATAGTAATTTTTATATTATTTGCAAGGAATATATAGTTTTTTTTCTGCAATACCCTCAATAAAGTTTAAATTCAGGGCAAGAACAAAGAAATAGTCGCTCAAGCGGTTGAGATATTCGAGTATTATGGGGTCGATTGCGTAGTGGGAGGACAATTCTACAACACTACGTTCTGCACGTCGGCATACGGTGCGGCATACATGCGACTGGGCTGCCGACATGCTGCCACCTGGCAGTACAAAGGTGCCGGGCTGTGGAGTGGAGTCTTGCAGACGGTCAATCTCATGCTCAAGGGTTGTGATATCTTCTGGCTTTATGCCGCCTTCAGACAAAGTAGAGAGGGCTGTGCCGAGATGGAAAAGACACGACTGTATTGAGGTGAGAAGCGAGGCATACCTATCACCAGTCATAGAATGTAGAAGGCCAATATGAGCATTAAGCTCGTCTATATCACCACAGGCACAAATGCGAATGTCTGTTTTGGGCACGCGCTTGCCACCTACAAGGGAGGTAATGCCGTGGTCACCGGATTTAGTGTAAAGTTTCATGTCAGAAGTTAACGATGTAGTTGGTTTTAAATCTATCGGTATCAAAAAACGCCACACCTGCCCAATAGAGGTCGTAGCTCACGCTCACCTTCTTGCTGTCGAGCAATCGTTGCCACATGCGCTGTGCTATTTTGTTTTCGGCAATGTCCTCAATGACTATCATTGTGCGGCTGTCGGTATGCTGGAGCAGGAAGTCAAGATAAGCCTCACTACCTTCAGTGGGACACACACGGGCTATCTCCACACTTCCTGCCTCATTTTGCCAATCATTCACCACATGTGTGCTGTGGCATCCGCGCTCAACGTAAGCAGAGAGCAAGTGCATGTCGCCGCTATTAGTGAAAAACCTACTTGCCTGACGGAAATTGGCTATGCGAAAGTAGAGTTCCATACGCTTGCGCACAAGCCACGGCAACGACGGATATTGCAGACGAAGCTCGGCATAGGCATAATAGGGATAATGCTCGCAGAGCACATAGCGTATGAAACGGTAGGCAGACGGCGACTGTACCCCAAAGCCTCGGCTGTGGGACATACGACGGAGCCATACTATGTAGCGTTTCAACTTGTTCATAGCTACAAAATTAGGCAAAATATGCGAGAAAAGCAACAGAAAATGATGGTCTTTGATTAAGTTGCAGTAACTTTGCACCCAGAAAAGAAAGATTGTAACACATATTTATATTATAAGCATTAGAAGAATAGCAGTATGTTATTGGATTTTTTCATTACCTGCAACAAGATTGGAGCCTTTACCCTTGGCGGTGGCTACGCCATGATACCCATCATGGAGAAGGAGTTTGTTGACAATCACAAATGGATGGACAAGCAGGAATTTATGGACATAATGGTGGTGGCGCAGACCACACCTGGTATTTTCGCCATTGACATGGCAAGCCATATTGGCTACAAGCTGCGTGGCGTGTGGGGCGGAATAGTGGGAGCCGTTGGCATTGCGTTGCCTTCAATCATCGCCATTCTCGTGATAGCAATGTGTTTCCGTAACTTCAAGGACAATCCTTGGGTGGAGAAGTTCTTCATGGGTGTGCGTCCTGCTGTGGTGGCTCTGATAGCCGCACCAGTGTTCAAGATGGCAAAGACTGCCAACATAGGATGGAACAATGTGTGGATACCAATAGTGTGCTGTCTGCTTATATCACTTCCGATATTTGGCAGCGGAAGCAAGGCTCATGGCATTTCACCAATATGGATTATTGTAGCAGCTGGCGTTTGCGGATGGCTCTACGGAAAATTTAAAAAGTAAAAAAAGAAAGATAGATTATGATTTTCCTCAAACTGTTTATTATCTTCACCAAGATAGGTACGTTCAACTTCGGTGGCGGCTACGCCATGCTGTCGCTTATATATAATGAGGTGGTGATGAGAAACCACTGGATGACACGTGCCGAATTTACAGATATCGTTGCCATAAGCCAGTCGACTCCTGGTCCGATAGGCATCAACGCCGCAACCTATGCCGGATATGTGGCTGTATTGAACCAAGGCTATCCTGAATGGGCAGCCGTAATAGGCTCTGTGCTTGCATCATTGTCGATAATATGGTTGCCGTTCATCATCATGATTCTTATCTCGCGCTATCTGATGACCCACAAGGACTCAAAAATCGTGAAGGACATATTCTCAGGTCTGCGTCCTGCTATCATCGGACTCATTGCCGCTGCAGCCGTGCTGCTCATGAACAAGGAGAACTTCGGCGACCCCATTGCCAACCCCACCTATTTTGCAATAAGCGTGGCATTGTTTGCAGCCACATTCTACTTCACACGTTTCCGCAAGGTCAACCCTATATTGGTGATGTTGGTATGTGGAATAATCGGGCTCTTCATTTTCTGACATCAGAAAATGAAAAGCCCGATATTAGTATTTTACTGTTTCAATATTTTAGAAGTTAACACCGAATGTCAGCATAAAGCATCCGTTGTGCGACTTGTCAAACTCGTCGTGGCAAATGTTGGTAAGTCCAAGCTCATAGCCGAGGTCGGCATAGAACATGTCGTAGCCTAAGCCACAGCCCACCTTAAGACCGCCATCGAAGCGTTGGAAATACTTCTTAGAGAATGAGCTTTCAGCCACTCGCTCGTAGTAATTGCGTATCTTGCCACCAACTCCACAAGCAAGATAACCACCGAAGAAAGGCTGCACAGAAAATTCATCGTCAACTGCAATGGCATATTTCAACACGAACGGCAGCTCAAGATAGTTGAGGTCGTAGGTCATCTTCTTGCCATTGTCGAGAGTCTTCTTGCCGCCCTTCTCGTTGTAGAAGAGTCCGGTCTCGATATAAAGCGGAGTCTCGTCGGTTAGTGCAAAACCAACCACACCACCAATGTTCAATCCTATCTGTGAGTTGCCTCCATCAAGTGTTGGGTCGTCGGAGTTGACTGTTGAGAACGACGGTCCTATGCGCAAGCCATAATAGTAGGCTGTCTGACCGAAGAAAAAGTCGGTGTGGTTCTGCGAGTAGTCGAGATGACCAGTGCGCTCGTTGTAATAGCGGCTATTGGTGTAAGCTTGTGCCTGCACCGAAGTCACCGACAGCACCAATGCTGTAATTGCCAGTATCAAAGATTTCATCATATTCTTTTTTTTTATTATGTTTATTATCGATGGCGAAGTTAACCATTTATTCAATAAATATTATGGGGAAATTCCCTAAAACTTAATGGGAATTTCCCATATTATCGTTTTCTCACTCTTGTCATTGCTTTTGTTACAATTGCCGTGAGGCATAAACAGCCTCGTATTCCTCCTGCATGTGGCGCACCGAGAAGTGCTGCATGGCGAATGCTTGCGCCTTGTCGGCAAGCTGCTTGCGGTTGCAAGTAGGCAAAAAGTCGCAGAACAACCGCTCATAGGCTTCCACACTGTTGCCTTCTACCATTAGGGGCCAGTCGTCGGGTAATGTGTCGCGCAGTCCTGGAGCACAGTTGGCTATCACAGGCAGACGGTTCATGCTCGCCTCCATCGACAACATGCTAAGTCCCTCAAACTCCGACGGCATGAAAAGATAGTCGAATGACGACATATAGCTGGCAAGAGAATAGATAGGCGGCACAAGCTCGGCATTATGCAAAGGCTCGGCCACAGTATTCGCTCCATTCATACCATCAGCTGTTTCTCCACGCAGAGTCTGCTCCACAAGGTGGCGGAGCGAACCGTCGCCGGCTATAACAAAATGGAAGCGGTTGGTTTTGTCAAGCCTTCTCACCACTTTGCACAATGTGGATATGCCCTTCTGCTGCTCCAGACGACCCGCAAACAGAATGTTTATGCGATTGTCGGGCAGATTGGGATAGGGTTTCTGTTCAACTTCGCCCACTCCATTATGAATGATTGGTGCAGCAGAACCGAACCTCTCGGTATATGCGTCGCGCACAGAATCGGATATAGCAATGTTGGCATTGTGGTTGCAAAAGAAACGTTCCACTTTAGCAGCAAGCCACGGTTGTCCGGTCCACAAGCGGGTGTTGTGAATTGTGCGCACTATCTTGGTGCGGCGAAGCATCCAAGGAAACAGTCGCGAGAATGCGTAAAGACACATGTCGGGAGTCTCCGTGTGGCTGTGAATCACATCAGGACGCCAGCGTAGCATAATGTAGAGCATACGCAGCGGGAAGAACAAGGCAGCAATACGCTCGAAGAGAAAATGAAAATGCACATCGGGCATGAGCGAACGATGGCACACCACTCCCGCATCCCGAAGCTCACGAAGGAACTTTGGAGTATAGGCAGAATTGCCACGCACCATCTCCGCGACATGATATTCCATGCCTGGTGTGGCAGATGTTGCTATGTTGGCAGCCACTCGCTCGGCACCGCCAAGGTCGAAGTGGGTTATGAGGTGGAATACACGCATGGATTAACGGTTTTAATCATTACTAATGTAAGGACTCAATCCTCAAGCTTCTGCTTCGGAGCTTCGCGGCGGCGCACAGCCTTAAGTTCGCTGCCCCCCTTCTTTCCACGCCAATCGAAGATGTCGTTCTTGTCGAGCGGACGTATATAGTCGAACCATGCAAATTCCTGCAAGTGATATTTCTCAGGTGGAATCTGCGTCACGGGATACATGGTACCCACCGATTTCGAAGCCCATATCTTCTGCAACTGACGTTCGCTGGACAGATACATGCGCAGAGTGTCGGTCTCAAGATAATTGAGCTCGGTGAGCACAGAATCCTTGGAGTCGGTGTTGTAATACAGCGACTTCACATTGCCCGTAGCATCGGCTTGGCGCATGGCTCCATCAATGAAGAAGGCATCCATACGTCGCGATGATATTTGGTTGAAATGATTCTTGTTGTCCACCTGCTCCACCGAGAGAGCCTGGTTGATAATCTCTGCCTTGCGTATGGTGGAATCGTTCATGTAGACACGTATCTCTTCGCCCAGCAACTGTCGGTTGGCGTTCCACGCTATCGGGTCGCGATACATCGTCATGCAGGAGTCAAGCGAGCTGAACACAAGTGAGTCGCACACTGCCTGGATGTCGCTGCGGTAGGCACGTACATGAGGATAGGCGTGCACCTTGCGGTAAACGGAGTCGGTATTGATGTTGAAGGTGTAAATCTTCATCGAGTCGGCGTGCATCCAAAGCGTGTCTTTCTGCGAGTAGTCGAGCAATAGTGCACGCTGTGTGGCGTAGCCATAGCCAGTCTTGTCGTTATAGAAAAGGCGGTTGGCATGAAGCTCGTTCTTGTTAGCCTTGTCGATATAAACCACGTTGCCAAAACCCTCGTTGTTGCCATTGTTATTGTCATGGTAGAGTGAGTCGCCCGTTATCGATTTGTCCTTGTCAACGATAGTGGAACGTCCGAAGAGCTGCGAGCGGTCGGTGCGCGAGTTCATATAACCATTTGTGGTATGCACAATGCTACCCTTCGAGGTAATGGTGGATGGTCCTACCACATGAGCGATGGAAGTGCGGGTGTCGTAGTGCAAGGTGTCGGTGGTGATATGGTTTTTGCCCGAATACATCTCCACTCCATAATAGAAAGAGGCTTGGCGAGTGGCTGTGCTATAGGCACCCCAATCGGAAACAAGACGGTCTTTGCCGTCAACAAGCTTGCCACCCTCGAAAAAGTAGGCAAGGTCGTAGATGCGGTCGTAGTCGAGCGAGTCGGTGTAGAGAGTCTGTGTACGGTGCTTCAGCACCACATTGTGGCGAGCGTGCATCATTTGGTCGGCTCCGTCGTAGTCGGCATAGTTGCATGTCAACGACAAGGTGTCGCCTTGCTTGAAATGCACATGTCCGAAAGCCTCCACAGAGTTTGACTCCTGGAAGAAATAGGCACTGTCGCACCAAAGCTGCGAGCCGGCATGAGTGAAATGCACCTTGCCTTTTACAATCTGGGCGTCGGGCACACTACTGTACTGGTCGTACTTAAGCTCGTCGGCATGTACCAGATAGACACGCTCATCAGTCTTCTGACGCTTCTTTTTCTTATACGGAGATGCTACGGCACACATCAGACAAAAGCCAAAAAGGCACAGAACCGTCAGAGTGACGATTCTATGCCAATTGTTTCTACTTGAGCATTGTGAACCTGAAAAGGTATTCATAATTTTCAATTCTCAATTTTTAAATTTAGAAATTATTATTTCACCCAACCTTCATACTCAAACTTGCACGACTTGTAGCGGTCGTTCATCTTGATGTATGTTGTCTTGATTTTGTTGACAACCCACTGATGGAGGAAATCAGCGCGTTGCTTTTGCAGCACCACATTCTTCATCACCTGGTAGTCCTCGGTTATGGTGGCACGATGGGCAGGTGTGCGGCTCTTCAGTTTCACGATAGCCACAACAGTCTTGCCCTTCTCGTTAATCATTCGGAAAGCGTTCGACACGTCGCCCACCTCCATCTTCTCCACCTCGCGAGCCACCTCGGTAGGCAGGTCTTTCATCTGGAAGCGCGATGTGCGTCCCTCCTCGCTGTTGAACGACATGAGACCGTGGTTGTTGCGCGTGTCCTTATCGTCGGAAGCAAAGGATGCAGCCTCCTCAAACTTGTATTTGCCACCTCGTATGTCGGTGGCAAGAGAGTCGAGGCGCACACGCATAGAATCGGTAGCTTCCTCCGAAACGTGAGGGATGCGGAGAATATGACGCACCTTGATTTTGTCACCACGCTTGTCAATGAGCTGAATGATGTGGAAACCATATTCCGACTCTACAATCTTTGAAATCTTCTTAGGGTCGGTGAGGTTGAAAGCCACGGCAGCAAAAGCGGGGTCGAGCATTCCTCGGCCAGTATAGTCCATCTCACCACCCTGACGAGCCGAACCTGGGTCTTCGGAATAGAGACGTGCGAGAGTGGCAAAAGAAGTCTCACCGCTGTTCACTCGCTCTGTATATTCGCGAAGCTCATTCTTTATGCGGTTTATCTCCTCCTGGGCAATCTTAGGCTGACGAGTGATGATTTCCACCTCCACCTCTGTTGGCACAAAAGGAATGCTGTCCTCTGGCATATTGCGGAAATAGTTGCGCACATCAGAAGGAGTAACGCTGATGTCGCGCACAAGCTTTTCCTTCATAGCCTGAATGAGCTGATTGTTCTTAAAATCGTCGTGGAGTTGCGAGCGCATCTGCGATACTGTCATCTTCTTGTACTCCTCAAGCTTCTCACGCGAGCCTGCCTGCTGAATCCAACGGTTGATCTGCATGTCGATGTTTTGTGCAATCTCACCCTCTGTCACCTCTATAGAGTCGATCTCTGCCTGATGCAAGAAAAGTTTCTGTACAGCAATCTGCTCGGGTATTGCACAATCAGGATTGCCGTGCCAATCGATGCCTTCGGCCTCACCTTGAAGGCGCATCATCTCAACATCAGACTTAAGAATGGGTTGGTCGCCCACTACCCATATCACTTCGTCCACGACACTGTGTTCGGGAGCTGTAGTCTCTTCAGCCGCACTGTCAACAACGGGTCGCGACTCCGAAAGCTCGGGCAGTGTTACAGCCATGTTGGTTGTGTCGCTTGCAAAATGGTTATTGCCCGACATGCGACCTGCACTGGCACCAATGCCCGCACAAACCAGCAAAGCTATCATGGCTATAGTAAGTTTGTTCTGTTTGTTCATCTAATATCTTTTCAAAATTTTATTTGTGAATATTTCTTTTAAAGGATTTATTCATTTATTGTCTGTTTAATGGTTGTTTACCGTTGCGAGCGCCTCCTGGTTGAGCACGACCGGATACTGGCGGCGCAAGTCCTCAATCCATTGCTTTTCGAGTTGCTCTTGATAGTCGGCAACAACAAGCTCACGCACATCGCTGTAATCCTTAGGTTTCTTCATCACTGTGCCATATACGGCAGAGTAGTTGTAGTCCTTAGGAGCATTGTAGACGGTGTCTTTCTTGAACACATCGCGGTCGACAAGAGCATTGTCGCCCTTCTTGAATATGCCCTTCACCACCTTTATGCGCAAGGTGGAATCGTTGAACTGCTTGCGCAGGGTCTCAGCCCAATCGGCAAAATCCACGTTCTTGAGCGAGAGTTTCACCGCCTCCACGTCGGCAGCATCCTTACAATTGTAGGCAATGCCCTTGAAGCGAGGTTCTGTCCATGCGTAACGCTTGCGGTTCTTCTTGAAGTAAGCAGCGAGAGCCTTGTCGTCCTTGGCAGCCTTTTCCCAAACCAATCGGTTGGAAATCTCATAGAGCAGGAGGCCGTCGTGATACTCACGGATGAGATTGCGCAAGGCAGGATCCTTGGCAGCAAGCTCATCGGCACGCTGAGTGAGCAGCGCTTCTGCAGTAGTCTTAGGCACCGATGCCTTGGCTATAGAGTCAAGCTTCTGCGAGATGATGCGCTCACGCAAGCCACGCTGATCAATGAAGCGACGGATGTCGGCACGCACCGAGTCGTAGGGAAAGAAGTTCTGCTTTGCAATGAGCTTCACTATATGATAGCCAAATGGTGAGAGGAACGGTTTGGAGAGTTCACCAGGCTTCATCGAGAACACTTGATTCTCGAATTCCTTCACAGTCTGCCCCTTCTGAATCCACGACAAATCGCCATTACGTCGGGCTGAGCCTTTGTCGTCGGAAAGTCGACGTGCCAGGTCGGCAAAGTCAGCACCCTTCTCAAGTGCTGTATATATTGAGTCGGCACGCATTTTAGCAGCATCCTGCTCCGCTTGCGTTGCCTTCTGATTTATCATGACAAGAATGTGGGCGGCATGGGCCAGTCCACCATTAGCGTCGACACGTGTCTGCGTATCTTTGTATATCTTTTTCGCCTCGTTCTCCACGTCGTTGTCGTTGATGAACGTAGGACGCACCTGCTGGTCGCGATACATCAGAAACTCCTTGCGAAACGAGCTTGTTGTGTCGATGCCAGCAGCCTCGGCGGCAAGCACCTTGAGCTTATAGTTCACAAAAAGTGGCACATACTCATCGACGTTCTTCTTGTCGACAACAGTTTCGGAGTTGTTTTTGTTGTAAGAATATTCAAATTCTGAGCGCAACACCGGTTTCCCGTTGATGGTCATTACTACTGGGTCGGTGGTTTGCGCGCCTGCATAGCTTGCAGCAAGAAGCAGGGCAGCCAACAGTGATTTAAATTTCATTTTAGTGTATGATAAAATACGTATATATTTAAAATAGGTGAAGCAATGGCACGGGCACACTCCTTACAGAAAAGGACGGGGCCGAGCCATTGCTTTTTTTCAATTTACAATTGGCTATTATCACTTGGAGCGAAGCAAGATAAACAGTCAACTGTCAATCTATCAGTTGTCTTTACTGAGGACGTGAGTAGTTAGGAGCCTCACTTGTAATAGTGATGTCGTGAGGATGGCTCTCAAGCACACCGGCATTGGTGATGCGAGTGAACTTTGCATTGTGCATTGCCTCGATTGTGCCAGCTCCACAGTAGCCCATACCTGAGCGCAAGCCACCGATAAGCTGATAGATAACCTCCTGAACAGTTCCCTTGTAAGGCACGCGACCTGCGATACCCTCCGGTACAAGCTTCTTAACATCGCTTGTTCCAGCCTGGAAGTAGCGGTCCTTAGAACCGTTCTCCATAGCCTCCAAAGAACCCATGCCACGATAGCTCTTGAACTTACGTCCGTTGAAGATGATAGTGTCGCCGGGGCTCTCCTCGGTGCCTGCTACAAGCGAACCAATCATTACAGAGCTTCCACCAGCAGCAATAGCCTTGACTACATCGCCTGAGTAGCGCAAACCACCATCAGCAATCAAAGGCACACCAGTACCCTTCAAAGCAGAGTAAACATCGTAAACTGCACTCAGCTGAGGAACACCTACACCTGCAACGACACGTGTTGTACAGATAGAGCCCGGACCGATACCTACCTTAACAGCGTCGGCACCATTGTCGACAAGCATCTTGGCAGCAGCACCAGTAGCCACGTTGCCCACTACAATGTCTACGTTGGGGAACGAAGCCTTTGCCTCGCGCAACTTCTCAATTACGAACTTTGAGTGACCATGAGCGGTGTCAATTACGATAGCGTCGGCTCCAGCCTCTACAAGAGCGTTCATACGGTCGAGAGTGTCGAAGGTTACGCCAACACCGGCAGCAACACGAAGACGTCCCTTCTCGTCCTTGCAAGCCATAGGCTTATCCTTAGCCTTGGTAATGTCCTTGTAGGTGATAAGACCAACGAGGTGGTTCTCGCTGTCAACTACGGGCAGCTTCTCAATCTTGTTCGACTGAAGAATATCGGCGGCAGCAGCGAGATCGGTCTTGATGTGAGTGGTAACAAGATTCTCGTGTGTCATCACATCGTCGATAAGCTTGTCGAGATGACGCTCGAAACGAAGGTCACGATTGGTCACGATGCCCACGAGATGATTCTCGTCGTCAACGACAGGAATACCACCGATGTGATACTCTGCCATCATGTCGAGAGCGTCTTTCACTGTCTTGCCGCGGCGAATAGTCACCGGAGCATAAATCATACCATTCTCAGCACGCTTAACGGTTGCCACCTGACGGGCCTGGTCTTCAATCGACATGTTCTTGTGGATAACACCGATACCACCTTCACGCGCAATGGCAATAGCCATAGCCGACTCCGTTACGGTGTCCATGGCTGCTGTAACAAATGGCACATTCAGGCTGATGTTACGTGAGAACTTGGTTTTCAACTCTACCGTTTTCGGCAATACCTCTGAATAAGCGGGGATAAGGAGGACGTCATCGTATGTGAGACCGTCCATTACAATTTTATCAGCAACAAATGATGACATATAACTTAAAAATTTATTGCGTGCAAATTTAGCAATAAAAATTCAATCATGGGCATGTTATCACGACTTTATTTTCAATGTTAATGCAAATTAACGACTAATAGACATTCTTGATTTATTTCAAGGATACTCACATTATTATCACAATCAATAACAAATTAATATCATTTCATGAATTTTTAGAGACAAACCATTAATAGCTTCGTGGCGACCGAAGCCACCATTCGGACATCAAGACATCACAATTCGGGACGCTTGACACCACCATTACAGCAAAATCGACACCACGGTGAAAAACCATTAAAGCCACACACATATTAAGCAAAAATGCCAGCCCCTATCGAAACAAGGACTGGCAACACTTTGATTGGTTTTAAAAACCTATGTCTTTACTTAAACAACTGCGGAATGAACAGCAACGAATACTGGCGCCAGTTGCTCCAAAGATGGCCGCGACGGCTCTCATGGAATGTGTATTTCAAGCCACTGGCAGTCATACGCTCCATGAGTTGCTTGTTAAACGGCATTAGACGGTCGGCATCTCCACAGGCAATCCAGTAGAGTTTGGGGTTGCTCTGTGCCAGTTTAGTAAGCTTGCCATCAAGGTTTGCGTATGCTGGAATTGCCTCCATGTCGATCTTAGTGAAGTCTACTCCAGCCGAATAGAGACCTATATAATTGAACAAGTCGGGGTAGTTGGCTGAAATCATGAGTGTGTGCATGCCACCCATCGACAGTCCTGCGATAGCGCGGTGTGCCTTGTCGGGGATTGTGTTGTAGGTAGCATCGACAAAGTTCACAATCTCTGGGAACGCCATCTCATATAATCCATCCTTGTAATGAGAAAGGAAGTTTGTCATCACAGGCTTGTAATCGAGATTCTCGGCAGTCTCGCCAGCAGCAGCCTGCTTGCCAAAGTTACCATTAGGCATCACTACAATCATCGGCTCACACTTGCCCTCTGCAATCAAATTGTCCATGATGCGCGAGATGTTACCCAGCTCTAACCATGCATTCTCGTCACCACCACTGCCGTGCAGGAGGTAGAACACAGGATATTTCTTGTCCGTCTTGCCATATCCGGCAGGCAGATACACATTCATGCGACGATCTTCATTCACAGTGTTAGAGTGATACCACACTGTGCGCACCTGTCCGTGAGCCACATCTTTCACCTGATATTCGTCGGCAGCACCACCTCCTACATAGAATATGCTGAACACATTGCCCACGTCACGGCGTGTAAAAGGATTGACGGGGTCAATGTTCACAACACCATCTACATTGAATCGGTATGTAAACATTTCTGATGCGAGCTGCGGTGTGGTGTATTCCCAGATGCCATCCTTGCCCTTTTTCATTGTGCCCTCACCGTTGTTTTGTTCCCAATCGGCTACCACTTTCACACTTTTGGCCTTGGGTGCATTCACTCGGAACGTCACTGTACGGTCACTGTTTACCTGTGGCGATACCAACTTGCCCTCACGAAATGAAATGTTCTGTTGTGCGCTCATGCCCATTGATGCGAGCACGGCTGCCATTGCGACAATAATTCTTTTCATAGATTATTTGTTTAAATTATAGTTATTAATAAATGGTTTTACTTGTTTACTATTTAGAAATTGAGTTTTGCACCAAATTCCACTGTGAACGGTCGGATATAGTTGCCTGCCATGATGGTACCGGCATACTGTGAACCGTCGGTGATGAGTTCAGAGCCAGGTATTGTGCCCTGCGCTCCACGCTGATTGAGGAAGTTTACGACATTGACGTTGAACGTAAGCATCTTGTTGGCCTTATAGCTTGCACCCGCAAATGTCTCCCAACGACCGTTGAAGTAGACAGAGTTACCAACATTAGCGTACTGCTTGCTGTAGTAGCGGAACGATGCCCAAATGTTGAAGCGATCGTATGTGTAGTTGGGGTCGAGCTCAATTATCATCTTAGACTGCTTTGTTACGGTCTTGTCGCTGAAGTCGTATGTCTTGTTAAATGCCTCAAACTTGTAGCCAGTGTACTTCGGGCTCTGCAGTGTCAGCATGGCATGGAACTTAAATCCCTTAAACGGGGTGAACATAGCGTCGGTGGTCCAGCCCATGGTCTCGATGCCACTCAATGCTCCTACCATTACGGGGTCTTCATTGGGGTTGTCGCTCATCACAGTAAGGCGACTGTAGTCGTTGGTGCGACGTGCATAGGTGAAGGCAGACACAAGGTTCACAAACGAGCTATTATAGAATATGCCTGCACGTCCGAGAATGAACGGACGGTGGTTGTAGTAAGGCAGAGTCTTACCAGAATAAGCCTCGAGATGGCGGTACTGCTGAAGGAAATTGATTTCGCCAGTCAGTCCGAAGTTGCTTGTAATGTTGTATGTCGGCGACACAGAAACGACATAGTTAAGACCTGTATTGGTATGATGTGTTGTGCCCACAGTCTTGCTGTTGCCATCGGCATCGCTATAGTTTGCGCCGATATAAAAATCAGAGAAGCGACCGTCGCCGATATAGTCTACACCGATATTAAACAGTTCGAGACGTGCGCCGTAGCCCATTCTGAAGTTGCGCGACACGCGCCATGTGTCGTTGACATAGGCAGCGAGTTTGTTTTCAAAACCCTTGTCATACTCAGAAGAGCCATTAAGGTTTGCATATTCCTTGCCGTTGTACACCAATTTGCGTGGATTGGGTGCCACTTCATGATAATACTGCGTTGTGCTGCGGGCGTAATCGATGTTACTGTACAGCTCGTTTATGCCGAATGCCCAATTGTGGTTTGCCGTCTTCTTTTGCAGTTCAGCAATAAACATAGCGTCTTTCACGCAGAACGCGTTAATCTGTGAGAGTCGACGCTGTATCGTGCCATGGAAAGCATCGCCGTTATCGGCGTATGTAGCATCGGCATCTTCATAGAATCCCATTGTGAGTTGGTCGCCGCTGTGCCCCTTCGAGTGCGAGAACTTAGCCTTGACAGCAAGCGTGAGATTGTTGCCAAAGTCGTAGTCGAGCAGCGCGGTAGCCTCGTGTGTACGAGTCTTGATGATGTCGTACAGATTATTGGTCACCAGCTCGCCAGTCTTCACATCACGATACTGCATCGTGCCGTCGACAGGGAGATAAGAGTCGCGACCCATACGGAAGCCCTTTAGTTCCGAAACCTTACCGTCGCCGTCGTAGGTGAACGGTGCATAGTTGGCAAGTGTCGTAAGCGGATGGGTGACATTGTATTTGTAGAACACGCTGAAGCGTCCGCGGTCGTTGTTAAACAGTCGTGTCAGTCCTGCGGTATAGAACTGTGCTCGATCTATATAGTTGGTGAACTTAAGATCCATGCTTCCTGGGTCAAAGTTCTGATAAGTGCAGAGAGTGAAATAAGTCTTCTTGGCCAGCTTACCCGAAAGATTCATATCGAAGTTCTGTGCGCCGTAGGTATTGGTCTGATATTTCACCTTTCCCTTGAATTTCTCGCCACCGCGCTCCATATATGAGTCCACGCCATAGCCTATCTCACCAAACTTTATGGCAGTAGTGGAGATGTTTTGCAGACCCTGTCCTGCGAGCAACTGCTCTCCACGCCAGTGGTTACTGGTAGTGTTAGGCCAATAATAGTACACAGCAGGCACACCGTCAACCGATACAGCCGTATAGCTCATAGGCAGACCGATTTCTACCTGACGCGGCTCTGTGGCATCTTTGGCATTTAACATCACGCCGTGGTCGTTACCTTCGGTCTTGGTGCTGTCCTCAACAGCAGCATATGCCTTCAAGAGAGTGTCGGCATGTACTGGCAATGTGGTGGCAAGCGAAGCTGCTACCAAAAATGTCGGAAGCAATAATTTGTTGTGTTTCATAATAATTTAAGTTTTAAAAAAAATACGATTTAAATTTCACATACTTAGGTTTTATGCCTTCGGGCAGAGCGTCTGGACTATTGAAATGTGTCCATTGCACTCGCAAATTGACTCTTGCAGGCTGCGCTTCATCCGAATTGCACTGGCAAAATTAGCCTTCTATTCTTCCGTTTGCAAAAAATATACGGTATATACCCTCTCTACAACGCAAGCAATGACTGATTATCAGCACATTGCCCACATCGGCACATACCTATAAATATACTTTTTTGTTGTAAAAACACACCTGTTTACGGAAACAATAAGCCACAACCAGGTAACAAGAAAGAAAAATATATGACAAAAAGACCCCTTCATCGTATTTTCACTCCAAAACGGGAAGCGGAAGACGATGAAGGGGGTTCAATGAAACATATTTATAAAACAAGTATCACGCCATAAGTCGGCGATAGAACTCGTCCTTATCGTAGAGAGCAGCGTTAAGCACGCGCGTCTTGTAGCTCTTGATGGTGTTTACAGAGTAGTTGAGCGAGCGCGCGAGGTCGTCGTTCTTGGTAATGCCAAGACGTATTAATGCAAAAATGCGCATCTCCGTAGTGAAGCGCTCATCGCGTCGCGGCATCACGCGGTTTTCTTCGCGCAACAAGCTATTAAAATGCTCTGGAAAATCGGGAAACAACATGAGCAGTACCTGATCGATGGGATAGAGCAAGTCAAACGCTTCGCCACGCTGCTGGTCAAAGACGTTACGCAAGCCGGCATAGTCTTTGATTGTAAGGCGGCGCAGCACCTCTTTGCGTAGCTTCTCCATTGCAGACTGATGGTTGGCGCTTGCCATGATGAGCTGTCCGAGCACCACCTCTTTTATACGTCCTGCCTCAAGCAGTTGCACATTTATCTCCTCTATCTGGCGGCTCTTGTCTGACAGACTTTCCACATGATGCTCAATGAGCTCCTTCTGGCGGTGCAGCATACGCGCCTGACGCACCATCATGTAGATGGCGCCGCACAACAGCACCACCACGACAGCCAACACCACAAATCCCACAAGCAGTCTGGTCTGCTGCTTCTGCGTGTAGACATACAGGTCGTTGTCTATCTTCGGGTAGCTAGCGGCAATCTCGGCATAGCGGTAGCGCGAATGATAGGTTTCGGCATTGTGCATCGCGACGTTTATCAGCATGTAAGAGCGCGTGATGTCGCCTGTGATAAACGCCACCTCCGCAATCTTGCGTGCCGCAGCATAGTTTTTGGCGCCGCGTTTTATATTCTCTATTCCCGACTGCGAAATATAGCACGCCGCATTAGCATAGTCGCCCAACCCCATATAGTTGTAACCGAGATTTCCCAACGCCGTGGAATAATAGTCTGAAGAAGGGGCGAGCTTGGCGAGCAGCCGCTTGCTCCACCTCACGGCCTCGGCATAGTTTCGCTTGTTGAAGTTCATCTTCACGTTCATGTCGTCAAGAATCCACGATTCTGCTGGCACAAGTCTACGCGTCTGCTCGTAATAGTCGTTCATACGTTGGAGGTAAAGGTTAGGATTGAAGAGATGACGCGGAAAATAAAATCCATTCTCAAACTCCAAGTTGAAAGCTGCAATCAGACGGTTCACCTTCACCGCTTTCGAGCAGCGCGCCACATCGACAGTGGCGAGTGCCTCTGATGCCTCACGGAAGAAGCCGCCCTTGGTAAGAACCTCCACCTTATATATAATAGCTTGCGCCACGAGATCGTAGTCGCCTGTCTTGCGCCCTATCTGCTCACACTGCTGCGCGGCAGTGAACGCAGGTTTAAACGACAAGTGTGAATACTCTTCGTAGAGCGCCGCACAGAGTTCATACCTCTTTCTGAGCTCGGTGACTTTCGCCAACTCGTCTTTCAAGTCGTCAATACGTCTTTTAGCCTGTGCGTCATAGGCGGCAGCGTTGTTCAACACCTTGCAGATGGCGTCGATATAAGTGCTTGCCTCACGACTCATACGGCTACGCACGGCAGCATCTGTCTTATTAAACTCGTCACGCATCTTGACAATAGGCATGGAAGAGAGCGTGTATGTGGTGTCAGTCACCGATGCTGCTACAGGCGTGACGCAAGCCAACGACACGAGCACACACAATGTTGCCATCAGCCATTGCTGGCACGTCTGCGCTCCAAATCTGATTCTAATGTTCATAGCATATTTACCTTGGTTGCCCTTACGGCATTTATAAGATTAGGTTATGTCACTCGCCCACAAAGATACGCAATATCTATCAAAAAGGCAAATAAAACCCTCAATTATGTTGACACAATGAGCAATAAGCCGATTTACAAAACGCTAACATCTTTCCAAACAGTGCCAGCAAAACATCAAGACAAGCAATCGGCATTTTGAAACCTACACCACACACCACATCTGCACACATTTGGAATGCACGTAAGCAGCTATGATTAGCCGGAATTATAGAAATATATAGACAATAAAAAAGGTCTCCAAAGTCGTTAGACCTTGAAGACCTCAAGTAAAAAGAAGGCAGCCACCTACTCTCCCGCATTGCATTGCAGTACCATCGGCGCAAGCGGGCTTAACTTCTCTGTTCG
>CAKQEI010000047.1 GCA_934230115.1 uncultured Prevotella sp.
TTCCGTAATACCCGAAGCTGAGGCTTAATTAAAATAAAAAAACTATTCCAAACAAACATATTAATCCCAATCTTCATATAACTTGAAGATTGGGATTAATGCTTTAATACAAAGCATAACCGAGGCCTTATAGTTATCAAATACCTATTATATTAAGTATTATATCTGCCTTTATATTCAAGCACCCCAAAAAACAGGAGTTAAATGTTGCCGTAAAAAGATTTTTTGTGTAATTTTGTATCTTGAATAGAATTATAACATACACAACGCATATTAATATTTAACTATTTAGCATATGCTTACACTTAAACTCATCAGTGAGGAAACTGAACGTGTTATCAAAGGCTTGAACAAGAAGCACTTTGCAGGTGCCGAGGAAGCCGTGAAAGAAGTTCTCGCCATAGACAAGCGTCGCCGCGAGACACAGCAGGAGCTTGACCAGAATCTTTCAGACGCCAAGAAATTGGCAGCACAGATTGGCGCTCTCATGAAGCAGGGCAAGAAAGAAGAAGCCGAAGAAATCAAGACTAAGGTTGCTGCTATAAAAGAAAGCAACAAGGCATTGGAAGAGACAAAGGCACAGGCCGAGAAAGACCTCGTGGCAAAGCTTTGCACTATTCCAAATATTCCTAACGACGATGTGCCCGAGGGCAAGGACGCAAGCGACAACGTTGTTGTGAAGGAAGGCGGTGAAATGCCTAATCTCCCCGAAGACGCACTCTGCCACTGGGACCTCTGCAAGAAGTTCAACCTCATCGACTTCGACCTCGGTGTGAAGATCACCGGCGCCGGATTCCCTGTCTACATCGGCAAGATGGCACGCCTTCAGCGCGCACTTGAGGCATTCTTCCTCGAGGAGGCTCGCAAGAGTGGCTATCTCGAAGTACAGCCGCCTTACGTTGTAAACGAGGCTTCTGGCTACGGCACAGGTCAGCTCCCCGACAAGGAAGCTCAGATGTACCAGTGCCAGCTCGACAACCTCTACCTTATTCCTACAGCCGAGGTACCTGTAACCAATATTTTCCGCGACGAGATTCTCGACGAGAAGGACCTTCCTATCAAGCGTTGCGCCTACTCTGCTTGCTTCCGTCGTGAGGCAGGTTCTTACGGCAAGGACGTGCGCGGACTTAATCGTCTGCATCAGTTCGACAAGGTGGAGATTGTGCGTATCGACAAGCCTGAGCACTCTTACCAGTCGCTCGACGAGATGCTCGCTCATGTAGAAGGTCTGCTCAAGAAGCTTGAACTTCCTTACCACATTCTCCGCCTGTGCGGTGGCGACATGAGCTTCACATCTGCCATCTGCTACGACTTTGAGGTATGGAGCGCAGCCCAGAAGCGTTGGCTTGAAGTTTCTTCAGTTTCCAACTTCGAGAGCTATCAGGCCAACCGTCTGCATTGCCGCTACCGCAATGCCGAGACAAAAAAGATTGAGCTTTGCCACACGCTCAATGGCTCGGCTCTCGCCTTGCCGCGCATCGTTGCAGCCATCATCGAGAACAACCAGACTCCTGAGGGTATTCGCGTGCCGAAGGTGCTTGTGCCTTACTGCGGATTCGACATGCTCGACGACAAGAATTTCTAAACGAAATTAGAATACAAGTAGGAATTTAAAGAAGTTATAGCATTTAAACGTGTGTTAAGTACTTTAACTTCTTTAAATTCTTATCTATTTCCTACCCATACACTTACCACAACCTCCACGTTATCAAAACCTAACTTAAAACAATAACATTAACGCCCATGAACAAAATCGTATTGAAAAAGCAATTCTCCGAAAAAGTTTTCCTTTTCGAGATTGAAGCCCCATTGATTGCAAAGAGCCGTAAGGCAGGCAACTTCATCATCGTCCGCGTAGGCGACAATGGCGAACGAGTGCCCCTTACCATCGCTGATGCCGACATCCAACGCGGCACGATAACCATTGTCGTGCAGAAAGTAGGCTTATCGTCAACCAAGTTGTGCAATCTAAACGAGGGCGATTACATCACCGACGTAGTTGGTCCTCTTGGCAATCCTACCCACATTGAAAATTTCGGTACGGTGGTTTGTGCCGGAGGAGGTGTTGGCGTTGCCCCAATGTTGCCCATTGTGCGTGCCTTGAAGGCTGCCGGCAACCGTGTGCTTTCGGTTATAGCCGGACGAAGCAAGGACCTCGTAATCCTTGAGGACGAGGTGCGCCAGAGCAGCGACGAGCTCATCGTCATGACCGACGACGGCTCGTATGGCGAGAAAGGCGTAGTGACTGTAGGCATCGAGAAATTCATCAACCAAGAAGAGCACGTTGACAAGGTGTTTGCCATCGGACCTCCCATCATGATGAAATTCAGCTGCCTTACAGCACAGAAATACAACATACCTGTAGAGGTTTCGTTGAACACAATCATGGTAGACGGCACGGGAATGTGCGGAGCTTGCCGACTCTCCATTGGTGGCAAGACAAAGTTTGTGTGCATCGACGGACCGGAATTCGACGGATCGCTTGTCGACTGGGACGAAATGTTCAAGCGCATGGGCACTTTCCGTGACGCCGAGCGCGAAGAGATGGAACACTACGAAGACCACCTGCGAGGCATTGAGAAGAAGACAGAGATATGCGGATGCGACACTTGCATGGACGTGGAACCAACCAACGAGACCATAGAACGGCTCACCGACCGCGACTCCGAATGGCGCAAGCAGCTGCGTGCAGCCATGAAACCTGCTGAGCGCAAGGCCATTGAGCGTGTGCAGATGCCAGAGCTCGACCCCGTTTATCGCGCCACTACTCGCACAGAGGAAGTAAACAAGGGACTGACCAAGGAAATGGCTGTGCGCGAAGCTCACCGTTGTCTCGACTGTGGCAAGCCAGCATGTGTCGAGGGTTGCCCTGTCAACATCAACATTCCGTCGTTCATCAAGAACATCGAGCGCGGACAGTTCCTTGCTGCTGCCAAGGTTTTGAAGAGCACTTCTGCCCTGCCTGCCGTGTGCGGTAGAGTATGTCCACAGGAAAAGCAATGCGAGAGCAAGTGTATCCACCTGAAGATGAACGAGCCAGCTGTAGCCATCGGATATTTGGAGCGTTTCGCTGCCGACTTCGAGCGCGAGAGTGGAAACATTGCCGTTCCCGACATGGCTCCCAAGAACGGAATAAAGGTAGCAGTTGTAGGTAGTGGTCCATCAGGCCTAAGCTTTGCTGGCGACATGGCAAAGAAGGGCTACGAGGTTCATGTGTTTGAGGCTCTGCATGAGATTGGCGGTGTACTGAAATACGGTATTCCAGAATTCCGCTTGCCCAACCGCATCGTTGACGTGGAGATCGAAAACCTTAAAAAAATGGGCGTTGAGTTCACCACCGACTGCATCGTTGGCAAAACCATCACTACCGACCAGCTTGAAGCAGAAGGCTACAAAGGTATCTTCGTGGGTTCGGGAGCCGGACTGCCCAACTTCATGGGCATAAAAGGCGAGAATGCTCTTAACATCATGTCGTCGAACGAGTATCTGACACGCGTCAACCTCATGGACGCTGCCAACCCGCTCACCGACACGCCTATCAACATAGGCAAGAACGTGCTTGTAGTGGGCGGTGGTAACACTGCCATGGACTCATGCCGCACAGCCAAGCGACTTGGCGGCGACGTGACACTCGTCTACCGTCGTTCGGAAGCTGAGATGCCTGCTCGTCTTGAGGAGGTGAAACATGCTAAGGAAGAGGGAATAAACTTCCTCACTCTGCACAACCCTATAGAATATATTGCAGACGAGAAGGGAGCTGTAAAGGCAGCCGTTCTTCAGGTGATGGAACTTGGCGAGCCAGACGCAAGCGGGCGCCGCAAGCCTGTTCCTGTTGAGGGCAAGACAGTAACGATGGAGGTAGACCAAGTGATTGTGGCTGTAGGCGTTTCGCCAAATCCACTCGTGCCAAACTCTATCAAGGGTCTTGAGCTCGGACGCAAGAACACAATTGCCGTGAACGAGCAGATGCAAAGCTCACGTCCGGAAATATTCGCCGGCGGCGACATTGTGCGCGGAGGTGCTACTGTAATTCTCGCCATGGGCGACGGACGCAGAGCAGCGGCGGCTATGGACGAAAGACTGAAAGGAGAATAATATAAAAAAAACATGAAAGCCCCCCAATCCCTCCTCCCCCCCGCAGGGAGGGGTTGGGTGTGGGGCTGATAATAAAAACATTATGTCAGGATTCTACACCATTATTTTACTCATACTCTCTAATATTTTTATGACCCTTGCCTGGTATGGACATCTTAAGCTCCAACAAACAGGAGTTTCGAGCCATTGGCCATTGATAGGCGTGATAGCATTCTCATGGGGCATTGCCTTCTTCGAATACTGCTGCCAGGTGCCGGCCAATCGTATCGGGTTTCAAGGCAACGGAGGTCCGTTCTCGCTTGTCCAGCTCAAGGTGGTGCAAGAGTGCGTCAGCCTCATCGTGTTCGCCCTTATTGCAAACATTATGTTCCAAGGCGAGACTTTGAAGTGGAACCATCTGCTTGCATTCGTTTTCATAATTGCTGCCGTGTATCTCGTGTTCAAATAAACGATTTGATGACCAAAAATTCTACATTATTATATAAAACGAGCTATATTATATAATAACGAACTATATTATACACAACGATTTATGCGAACAAGAGAACAAACGCTTAACCATCTGCTTTACAAGCGCTTTCAAAAAGCCCTCACCGACTATTCCATGCTCTCTGACGGCGACCGCATACTCATCGCGCTCTCAGGCGGCAAGGATTCCTTGTGCCTGCTTGAGATGCTCGCACGTCGCCAACGCATCATAAAACCAAGGATTGAGGTGGAAGCCGTGCATGTGAGAATGCGGAACATTCATTACGAGTCGGACACGACTTATCTGGAAAGCTTCGCAAGCCTGCACAGCGTGCCACTCCACATCATAACAACAGAATTCGACAACACCAAGGAGACCAACAAGCCCGCCTGTTTCCTCTGCTCATGGCATCGCCGCAAAGCCCTGTTCCGTTTTGCCCAAGACAACGGCTTCAACAAGATAGCTCTTGGCCACCACATGGACGACATCATCCACACAGCCATGCTCAACCAGTTTTTCCAAGGCTCTTTCTCCACAATGCCTGCCGTAATGCAGATGGAGAAAATGCCGCTCACAATAATCCGACCGCTGTGTCTTGAGAAAGAGAGCGACATCAAGGAATACGCCGAGCTGTGCGGATATGAGAAACAGATAAAACTCTGCCCCTACGAGAAAGTCTCCAACCGCACAGACATGCAACGCATCTTCGACGAAATAGAACGAATTAATCCCGAAGCACGCTATTCCATATGGCACGCATTGGAGAAAGATGGCAAAATCTGCACAAAACACTGAAAAATCACAACATATCTTTGTTTTTCTAAGCAAATATCGCTAAATTTGCACTTATGAGAATAGATATTATCACCGTATTGCCCGAAATGCTTGAGGGCTTTATCAACGAATCAATACTCGCTCGTGCCCAGAAAAAGGGACTCGCCGAGATTCATCTCCACAACCTGCGCGACTACTCCACCGACAAGTGGCGCCGAGTGGACGACTATCCCTATGGCGGCTTTGCCGGCATGGTGATGCAATGCGAGCCTATAGACCGCTGCATCTCTGCGCTGAAGGCAGAACGCGACTACGACGAGATTATCTTCACATCGCCCGACGGCGAAAAGTTTGACCAGCACATTGCCAACGACCTCTCGCTCAAGGGAAACATCATCATCCTTTGCGGCCACTACAAAGGCATCGACCAGCGTGTGCGCGACCATCTCATCACTCGCGAGATTTCCATCGGCGACTATGTGCTTACGGGTGGAGAGCTTGCCGCAGCAGTCATGGCCGATGCCATAGTGCGCGTTGTGCCGGGAGTGATAGGCGACGAGCAGAGTGCCCTGAGCGACTGTTTTCAGGACGACATGCTGTCGGCTCCTATCTACACACGCCCTGCCGACTACAAGGGATGGAAGGTGCCCGAGATTCTGCTTAGCGGCAACGAGGCGAAGATTAAAAACTGGGAAATGGAACAGGCTATGGAGCGCACACAACGTCTGCGTCCAGACTTGCTCGAAAAATAATACCAACTAAACTCCTAAAAATATGGAACAGAACACAACAAACCAGCCAAAGCCAAGCAACAATCTTGTGCTTGCCATCATCACCACAGCCTGCTGCTGCCTGCCATTAGGCATAGTGGCTATTGTGAAAGCTTCAAAAGTTAACAGCTATTATCTCGCCGGACAATATGAGCTTGCCGAGCAGGCTTCAAAGGACGCCAAGAAATGGAGCATAATAGGCATCATTTCTGGAATTGTCATCAACATTATATATTATGTATTTATGGGGATTTATGGCGATTCCATGTTTGCAACATTAAGCAAATTAGGACAATAGATAATTCATTAAGCAAATAGGATTCTTAAAGCAAATTAAGCAAACAGACTCTTGCAACTCAGTAACTGTAGAAACAAAAGGTACTTATACCTTGTTATAATAATAGCCGTAGGGTTGACATTGTATTTTGTCAATCCTACGGCTTATTGGTTTTGGCCGAAATGCCCATTCAAACTCCTCACCGGACTCAGCTGTCCGGCTTGCGGCATCCAACGCTTCATCCATGCCATGACAAACGGCCATTTTCGCGAAGCCATAGCCTACAACTATTTCCTTGTCTACGCCTTGCCATACATTGTTGCTATAATTGCCACATTTCTTATGCCTGCCTCAAGACTCAAGGAGCTAATGCAAAAAATATTCGAGAACAAGTTTGCAATATGGCTCTACATCGCCACGTTCTGCGCATGGTTTGCCATCAGAAACATTCTAAAGATATAGCAGACAAATCATTACAATTGATTTCTCCATCTTATTAATAATTTATCAGACTCAGCAAACTTACATAAAAAAAATGAATTATACGACTGCTTTTGCATAATACAAGAATAATTCAAGTCAATATTCTTAATAAAAACTTTGTCAAATGCTTTAAAATGTGTAGCTTTGCAATGAATTTACAGAAAAAACAATCTACACACAAAAAATGAAGAAAATTATTTTATCAGCCATTGCCATAGCTTTTGCCATCGCAATGCCCGCCAACGCGCAAGACGGACTTCTGAAGAAGTACGCCCAGCGACTTTCGACACCACGTCATTACATCTGCTACCGCACTAACGAGAACATTAAAATCGACGGCAAGCTCAACGAGAAATCATGGGCCAAGGCAGCCGACACAGAATCGTTCGTGGACATCAGCGGCGATGGTTTCCCCAAGCCTATCTACGACACGAAGGCTCGCTTGATGTGGGACGACAACTATCTGTATGTGTCTGCCGTGATGGAGGAGCCTAACATTGTGGCAAACCTTACGCAGCGCGACACCATCATCTACCACGACAACGACTTCGAGGTGTTCCTCGACCCTACCGGCGACGGACAGAACTATTTTGAGATTGAAAACAATGCACGTGGCGTGATTTTCGACCTTATGCTCGACCGTGCCTACCGCTCTGGCGGCAACTTCTACATCCAGTGGGACTGCCCCGGACTGAAACTTGCCGTGTCGCACGACGGCACTCTCAACAAGCCCAAGGACAAGGACCGCTCATGGACCGTGGAGATGGCTATTCCCCACAAGGCTATCACCCGCAACTTCACCAACCCTCTGCAGGCTGGCAACATCTGGCGACTGAACTTCTCGCGCGTGCAATGGCTCAAGAAGGGCGGACCTGAAGAGAACTGGGTGTGGACTCCTACAGGCGAAATCAACATGCATGCCCCCAACCAATGGGGATTCCTGCAGTTCTCCGACAAGGCTGTTGGCACAGGCACAGAGGAGTTCCGCTGTCCCTACAACATGGAAGCCTACAAAGTGCTCTGGGCTATGTTCTACGCACAGCTCGACAAGCACGGCAAAGACGGTTGCTACGCCAATTCGACAGCAGCACTCGGCGTGACCAGCAGCGACCTCGCCACTCTTCCTAACGGTAGCAATGTGGAAATAGAAGCCACAACCAACCAGTTTACAGCGAGCGTTCTCGTGGGTGGCTTAGGCAAACGCTATACTGTTGACCAGAATGGTAAATTCGAGGTTAAGTAATTTCGATTGGAAATAAAGGAGTCAGGAGTTACCTCCTGACCTCCTACTTCCCTATTTCCTTACAAAATTTCTCTCCCAGCATAAATCCCTCCTCGTACAACCGCTCAAGCTTGGTCGTATCCTTCTCCATTCTTGTCACCTCCATCGGGCGTTCAGGTCTGATGCAAATCACTTTGCCTTCTTCCTCAAGCCTGTCCACCATCTCGAGCTGACGATTATAAGCCTCGAGTCTATGGCTAAGCAACACACGAAGTCGCGGATACTTTTTATATATAAAATGTGGAATCTTATGGTCGCGCCCAGAGGTGCGATAGCCTTTGTTGCGCGTAAGCACAAGCACATTCTTCTCATGTCCAAGGTCTATGGCATGCTGCACCGGAATGCTGTCGGCAATGCCGCCATCGAGCATGGGCACTCCGTCCACCATAACAATCTTGCTGACATAAGGCAGCGAACTCGAAGCCCTCACCACGTCAATGGCACGCTGACGGTCGTGACGTTCCTGAAGATACTCAGGACGACCCGTAAGACAGTTTGTTGTCACCATCTCGAATGTAGCCGGATTGTTAAAGAACATGTCGTAATCGAACGGAATATACTCATTGGGGAATTTGTCATATAGCAGTTTCGTGTCGATAATGCAGCCCTGGGTAACCAAGTGGTGCAAGCCAATATAGTCGTAGCGCGCCAGATAGTCGATGTTCGACACCCTCGCTCTACGTGGCTGACGGCTCATATACGACATACCGTTGCAAGCTCCAGCCGACACTGCCACCACATAGTTGAAATACAACTCGTGCTTCATAAATCCGTCAAGCACTCCGCTGGTGAAGACGCCGCGCATTCCTCCACCCTCAAGCACCAATCCTGTATTGCTGTCTATAGTCATCATCTTTACTTCTCCCTTACCTTTCTTATAGTTATCTCGTTTACTTATATTTTACAATTATTGTTTCTATATGCAAAAGTACTTATTTTTCAATAATCCACCGCATATCCTAACAATAAAAAAAGCACAACCCATCCACTTAGTTAATATCCACTACAACAAGCGGCAACAATACTAATAAAACATAAATAAAAGCAAGCGTCTATTGTCATGTGTTTAAATTTCATTAACTTTGCGCTAAAATAATTTTATAAAAAGGCAGATATGTTTGATAAAGCAACCTACGTAAGCCGCCGCGCCAAGCTCAAGGAGCTTGTAAAGAGCGGAATCATCATATTGTTTGGCAACAACGAGTCGCCGTGCAACTTCCCGGCAAATGGCTACTACCCGTTCCGTCAGGACTCCACATTTCTTTATTACTTCGGGCTCCAGCGTGATGGACTCGTTGGCGTAATCGACATTGACAACGATATCGAGACACTTGTCGGCAACGACATCGACATCGAAGATATCGTGTGGTATGGCAGCGTGAACAGCATGCACGACATGGCCGAAAGCGTGGGCGTGAAGAACACCGCACCAATGAAGTCGCTCAAGATCATCTGCAACGATGCCATGCGCCAGAAGCGCCGCATACACTTCCTGCCCCCCTACCGCCACGACATAAAAATCCAGATATTCGACCTCCTCGGCATTCATCCTGTGCAGCAGAAAGAGTCGGCAAGCATGGCCCTCATAAACGCTGTAGTGAAAATGCGTTCTACTAAGGAGCAGCAGGAGATTGAGGAACTTGAGCGTGCCTCTGTAATTGGCTATAAGATGCACACCACAGCCATGCGACTCACCAAGCCTGGAGTCACCGAGAAATTCATCGGCGGACAAGTTGACGGCGTAGCCAACTCCTACGGCGCGATGGTTAGTTTCCCAACCATATTCAGCCAGCACGGCGAGATAATGCACGGCAACCCTTCGATGGCTGAGCTTGAAAGCGGACGACTTGTACTCTGCGACTGCGGAGCCGAGACCATCAACAACTACTGCTCCGACAATACCCGTACATATCCCGTGAACGGCAAGTTCACACAGCGCCAGCTCGAAATCTACAGCATAGTAGAGGCTTGCCACGACTATGTGCTTGAGGTTGCCAAGCCAGGCGTTAAGTATATGGACGTACACTTTGCCGTATGCCGACTCATGACCGAACGTCTGAAGGAGCTCGGACTCATGAAGGGCGACACCGACGAGGCTGTTGCAGCCGGAGCCCACGCCATGTTCCTGCCCCACGGATTGGGCCACATGATGGGTATGGACGTTCACGACATGGAGAGTCTCGACCAAATCAACGTAGGCTTCGACACTGAGACACGTCCACGCCTCGACCAGTTTGGCACCAACTGTCTGCGCATGGGACGCCGCCTTGAGGAAGGCTTCGTTGTTACCGACGAGCCGGGCATCTACTTTATCCCTGCCCTCATCGACGACTGGAAGGCTTCGGGCCATTGCGCTGAGTACCTCAATTTCGACAAGCTCGAGACCTACAAGGACTTCGGAGGTATCCGTATTGAAGACGATGTGCTCATCACAAAGGATGGTTGCCGATTCCTCGGCGAGGACCGCATTCCTTACCATCCAAAGGATGTGGAAGAGTTCATGGCAAATAATTAATAATAACAACAATAATCAACAGTAAAACAAAGCAATGAAAAAAATTTTCACACTTGCGCTTCTCGCTGTTTTTGCATTGGGCGCAAACGCTAAGGAGAAGAAGACTGTCAACAAGAACAAGCCTGTCTTCACTACCATCAAGGCTAATCCTATCACAAGCGTAAAGGACCAGAACCGTAGCGGCACATGCTGGGACTACTCTACTCTTTCGTTCTTCGAGGCTGAGATCCTCAAGGCTACCGGCAAGACCTACGACCTCTGCGAGTCGTTTGTTGCCAACAAGGACTATATGGAACGCGCCGTACAGGTAGTACGTCTCCACGGCGACTGCCAGTTTGCTCAGGGCGGTTCTGCTTACGACGTATTAGCAGTACTGAAAAACCATGGCATCTGTCCTGAGGACGCCATGCCGTTCCCTGGCTCACTCTATGGCGACTCACTCAACAACTTCAACGAGTTCTTCGGTCAGCTTGAGCCTTACGTAGCTGGTATCGCACGCAGCAAGGCAGACAAGATCTCTGGCCAGTGGAAGGTGGGACTCCAGGGCATCCTCGACGCTTACCTCGGCAAGTGCCCGGAGAAGTTCACATACGAAGGCAAGGAGTACACTCCGAAATCATTCGCAGCAAGCCTCGGCCTCGACTTCGACAACTACGTGTCTATCACCAGCTACTCTCACAAGCCTTACTACACTCAGTATGCAGTAGAGGTGCAGGACAACTGGCGCAACCCATTGTCATGGAACCTTCCTCTTGAGGATATGGCACGCATTCTTGAGAACGCCGTTATGAATGGCTACACCGTAGCATGGGGTGGCGACGTTAGCGAGCCGGGCTTCACACGCAAGGGTCTTGCTTACTTCTGCGACACCAAGAAGATTGAGAGCCTCTCTGGCTCTGACATGGCTCGTTGGCTCAAGATGTCTCCTGCAAAGCGCACAAACATCGTTGACTCTCTCGGATGCACAGTTCCTGAGCTTACTCCTACAGCAGAGCAGCGCCAGCAGCGCTTCGACAACTGGGAACTCACCGACGACCACGGCATGCTTATCTACGGTATTGCTAAGGACCAGAATGGCAAGGAGTACTACATGGTAAAGAACTCATGGGGTGAGACAGGCGACTACAAGGGTACATGGTACATGACAAAGAACTTTATCGTTGCCAACACTATGGACTACATGGTTAACAAGAACGCCATTCCTGCCGACATTCTCAAGAAGATTGAGGATGCTAAGAAGAAGCAGTCTATCGCCGACTAATTCACATTCAACTATAAAATAAAAAAGTCTGCAAGCCTTATTATTGGCTTGCAGACTTTTTTATTTTACACATTTATCCAAAAACTATCCCTCAAAGCTCTCGTCGCCACCACCTACTTCTTCAGAACCTCCAGCAGAGGGTGCAGTCTTGAACGAGGCTACGAGGGTGTAGTCCTTGTCCATAGTAATGGTACGCTGTGCCTGAGTGTTGCCGTCACTCCACTTGTCGAAGGCAAAGCCCTGCTTTGCAGTAGCCTTAACAGCCACCTTGCTACCCTTGTTGTGCTTTGTTGAACCATTGGGGTTGACTGAACCCTGGTCTTCATTGGCAGAGCTTACCATCAATGTATACACCACTGTTTGGGTCTGTTCTCCGTCATTCTCCTCACCAGTCGAGCTACCACCCGTAGTCAAGTCGACAGTGTCGCGGCCCTCCCTTACCGCCTTAATCAAAGCAGCCTGTGCAGCACGACTTGCCACGAGGTTGAACTCTGCCTCATTAATCAGATTCTTAAACAGCGAGCCGGCTTCCCACACCACCTTCACATCGGTGATATTCTGCGGAAAGAACTTGTCGGCCTTCTCCGCACCCTTAGACACAAGGCTCACAGAAAAGTCGCCCAAGTCGCCCATACGGAGTTTCTTGCCATCGAGAAGCATCTCGCGCATACAGTCGACAGCCATGTAGAGAATGGCAGAGATGTCGGCACGACTATACACACAACCGTGTGAGCTAATGTGTTTAGCCAACTGCTCGATGTTCATCACATCAGAGTACTGCGCAATAGCGTAGGCCTTCTTCGTCTCCGTCTCGGCAAGTGCCTCATCCTTAGGGTCGGGAGTCTTGCCATCAGCCTTAGCCTGGTTGATACGAGCCTTAGCCTGGTTAATCTCAAGCAGGTTAGAGTTTACACTGCGCATTACAATACCATAGTTAATCATAATTGTTAAAGTTTTAATTGGTTAATAAAGTTGGTTATCTCTTAAATCTAATTCAGCATCTTTAAGGACTCCGTTTGTCCTGATTGCGATGCAAAGTTACAACATTACAAAAGCGAGCTGTCCGCTTTCTGTCGGTATATATATAAATATATATATAAAATACTTGCAAAAGGCTCTTCGATTTATTACCTTTGCGCCACTAAAAACCTTTTACATAATGAAGAGTAGAACAAAAGAAGAGATTGCTGCAGCATGTGGCATGTGTACAAGAACATTGCGCAGATGGTTCGCCATGCACCGAGCCGAATTGCGAGCATTGGGCGTTTCAAAGTATGCCAAATGACTTCCGCCTCGGGCAGTAGAGTTCGTATGCAACCAGCTGGTTATTGACGAGGAAGACTTTGAGACGTGTGGTATGTATACAAGAAGCCATTAGGCACGCATAACAAGACAAAAGCCGACTGGACACATATAAAAGCTGTGTACAATCGGCTTTTTATTTACAATTTAACAATGGAAATATTTACCATTTATCGTTCAAAACGTCTAAAATTATTTTTTATAAATACATCACGCAAAAAGCCCCCAAACACTGTCGTTACGACTCTGTTGAGGTTATAGAGAAGAACTCCCTTATCTTGTCGTTTTTTTGAAGTATTATTAAGACCGAGCTTGGTCTTAATAATACTTAAGGGTTGGTCTTCTATTAAGACCGAAAAGGGTCTTCTATTAAGACGTTTCCATACTTAATATTTTGGCAAGGGACAATGTGCTTTTTTAGGGTTTAATCCGTTCAATAGAGAATCCAAATATAAAGACATTTTGAACAGTTGTTTATCTATTTACGAAGTTGGTTCAAATAAGGCTATGAATGACAACAAAAAGCAAAAGGCCGAGCGTTTTCTTCGCTCAGCCTCCTACAAAAACTATTCATATACCTCGTCAATGCCATACTCCGTCATGTCGTCCTCCTTCTGACATGCGTTGAAGTCTTCGGGCAGATTAAACTTCTCTTCCTGATTGTATGGCAGAGTCTTGTCGCGATACACCTTCTTCATAAAGTAAGCCCAAATAGGCAGGGCCATTGTGGCACCCTGACCCATGCGCATAGTGTCGAAGTGGATGTCGCGGTCCTCACCGCCCACCCAGCATCCGCTAACGAGCTGCGGAGTGAAGCCCATAAACCAAGCGTCGCTGTTGCGGTTGGTTGTACCTGTCTTAGCGCCTATCTGACCTGTGAAGTTGTACTTATATCGCAGGCGTCCTGCCGTGCCACCGTCTACCACGCCCATAAGCTCAACAAGCATCTTGTAGGCACTCTCGGCACTTATCACCTCGTTCATGCGGGGTTGGAAGTTGGCAATCACGTTGCCCTCGTTGTCCTCGATGCGGCTCACAAAGAGAGGGGCCGTGCGTATGCCGTTGTTGGCAAACGTGGTGTAGGCGCTCACCATCTCACCAACCGACACCTCGCACGGACCGAGGCAGAGAGCCATCGAGGGATGGATGTCGGGATTGTTGATGCCGTAGTCGTGTAGCAGCTGCACAAACTGCTGCGGGTTGAGCTTGCTCATGAGGTAGGCCGACACCCAGTTGCTCGACTGTGCCAAGCCCCACTTCAGTGTAACCATCTCGCCCGCACGCTTATGGCTTGCGTTGCGCGGAGTCCAGGGCTGGCCAGCCACCATGTATGTACGTTGCACATTTGGAGCGAGGTCGCATGGCGAGAATCCGTTCTCCATGGCAAGGGAATATAGGAACGGCTTGATTGTTGAGCCTACCTGGCGTCGACCTCCCATAGCCATATCATACATGAAGTGAGAATAGTCGAGTCCGCCCACATAGGCCTTCACGGCTCCCGTCTTGGGGTCCATGCTCATGAATCCGGCACGCAGATACGACTTCACGTATCTGATACTGTCCAAAGGAGTCATGGTTGTGTCGATGTCGCCATGATAGGTGAATACCGACATGTCGGTAGGTGTGCGGAAGGCGCGGTGGATTTCGTCGTCGCTTGCCCCGTTGGCCTTCATCACACGATAGCGCTCGCTTTGCATTACGGCACGCTCCATGATTTGGTTCACCTGCTTCTTGGTAAGGTCCGACGTGAACGGAGCGTTTGGCTTGCGGCGGTTCTCCTTGAAGAACTCAGGTTGCAGATAGCGCGCCACATGTCCATAGACAGCCTCCTCAGCATAACGCTGCATACGCGAATCAATGGTGGTGTAGACCTTGAGTCCGTCGGCAAATATATTATAAGGTGTGCCGTCCTTTTTGAAGTTCTTGTTGCACCATCCGTAGAGCGGGTCAGTGTCCCAGGCGATGGAGTCGAGCACATATTGCCGCTTGTTCCATGATGGATATTTCGAGCGGTCGGGACGTTCGGCTGTCATGTAGATGCGCAGGAACTCGCGCAGATAAGGAGCCGTGCCGTCCTTGTGGTCGGTGCGGTGGAAGTTGAGTGTGAGCGGATTGGCCGAATGCTCGGCATATTCCGACTCGGTGATGTAGCCCGCCTTGCGCATTTGGTCGAGTACCACGTTGCGGCGTTCGCGCGAGCGTTCGGGATAGCGTACAGGATTGAAGAGCGATGGATTCTTGCACAGGCCTATAAGCGTGGCCGACTCCTCGATTGTCAAATCCTTGGGTTCCTTATTAAAATAGGTGTTGGCAGCGGTCTTTATGCCCACGGCGTTGTGGAGGAAGTCGAAATAGTTGAGATATAGAGCAATAATTTCCTCCTTGGTATAGTTGCGCTCCAGCTTCACTGCAATAACCCACTCTATAGGCTTCTGAAGCATTCGCTGCAGAGTGCTCTTAGCGGTCTCGGAATAGAGCTGCTTGGCAAGCTGCTGAGTTATGGTAGATCCACCTCCAGCCGAAGCCTGTCCTAAAAGTCCGCGTTTCACTACGGCACGGCCCAGAGCTATAAAGTCGACACCCGAATGGTCGTAGAATCGGGCATCCTCTGTGGCAACAAGAGCCTGCACAAGATAGGGCGAGAGATTGCTGTAGGGGATGCAGATACGGTTCTCGCGGTTGAAGTTCCATGTTCCAATCACTTTGCCATCGGAACTGTAAATCTGTGTGGCGAAGCGGTTGATAGGATTCTGCAAGTCCTCAACTGGCGGCATATATCCAATCCATCCGTTCCAGATAGCCGTGAAGGCCACACCACAAAGGACAAACACCAGTAGCAGTGAGCCCCAAAGAAAGTGTATGAATGTCTTTCGCATATGATTTTATCAGTATAATTGGTTCTATTTTTGGTGTAAGATACACAAACTTGTGCAAAGATAAAGTAAAAATATGAGAATATCACTACGTAAATGAAAAAATATGCTTACCTTAGCGGACGAATAAAGCAACAACCATAAATTCTAAAAAACAAATGAGACACGATTTTGTAACAATCGCCGATCTTTCGAAGGAGAAAATCATGTATCTCCTCGAAATGGCGAAGGAATTTGAAAAGCATCCTAACAGGGAACTTTTAAAAGGCAAGGTGGTAGCGACCCTTTTCTTCGAGCCGTCCACACGCACACGTCTGAGTTTCGAAACCGCTGCCAACCGTCTTGGCGCACGCGTTATAGGATTCTCCGACGCTAAGGCTTCGAGCGTATCCAAGGGCGAGACGCTGAAGGACACAGTACTCATGGTGTCGAACTATGCCGACGTTATCGTCATGCGCCACTTTGTAGAGGGTGCCGCCCAGTATGCAAGCGAGGTAGCTCCTGTGCCTATCGTCAACGCTGGCGACGGAGCGCACATGCATCCCTCACAGTGTCTCCTCGACCTATACTCTATCTACAAGACTCAGGGCACGCTCGACAACCTCAACATCTATCTTGTAGGCGACCTGAAATACGGACGCACCGTGCATTCGCTCATCACAGCCATGCGCCACTTCAACCCGACATTCCACTTTGTTGCTCCTAAAGAGCTGGCAATGCCCGAGGAATACAAACTCTACTGCAAGAACCATGGTATAAAATATGTGGAGCACACCGACTTCAACGAGGACGTGATAGCCGATGCCGACATCCTCTATATGACACGTGTGCAGAAAGAGCGTTTCTCCGACCTTATGGAGTATGAACGCGTGAAGAACGTATACATCCTCAAGCGCTCTATGCTTGCCAAGGCCAAGCCCAACATGAAAATTATGCACCCACTGCCACGCGTCAACGAGATTGCATACGATGTGGACGAAAGCTCACACGCCTACTACATTCAGCAGGCCGGCAACGGACTGTTTGCCCGCGAGGCTATCTTCTGCGAGGTGCTGGGCATTACGCTCGACGATGTGAAGAACGACAAAACCATCATTGAATAATTAATATTAATAATTTAAGCAATGAACAACAATAAGACAGAACGTCAGGTGGCCGCTATCAAGAACGGCACCGTGATCGACCATATTCCAGCAGAGAAGACATATCAGGTGGTGAATCTTCTTGAACTCCAGACACTTGACACGCCCGTGACTATCGGCTACAATTATCCGTCGAAAAAAATCGGACGCAAGGGTATTATTAAGGTGTCGGACAGATTCTTCACCGACGAGGAGATTTCGCGCCTTTCGGTCGTGGCTCCCAACGTGGTGCTCAACGTCATAAAAGACTACGAGGTGGTGGAGAAGAAGACTGTGACCACTCCCGACGAGCTGCGCGGCATCGTGAAATGCAACAACCCTAAGTGCATCACCAACAACGAGCCTATGCAGACCGTATTCAATGTGGTGGACAAGGTGCACGGCATCCTGAAGTGCCACTACTGCGACAAGGAGCAGCATATCGACAAGGTGGAGTTAGTTTAAACATTGACACAACGTAAAGTTAGTTTAACATAACCTTTTAAAAATCCTGAACTATATGAAAAGAGACCAAGTGATTTTCGACCTGATTGAGAAGGAACATCAGCGTCAGTTGAGAGGCATCGAGCTTATCGCTTCCGAGAATTTCGTAAGCGACGAGGTGATGGAAGCCATGGGTTCATACCTCACCAACAAGTATGCCGAGGGCTATCCCGGCAAGCGCTACTACGGCGGTTGCCAGGTGGTTGACGAGGTGGAGAACCTTGCCATCGACCGCATCAAGCAGCTCTTCGGCGCTGAGTATGCCAACGTGCAGCCTCACTCGGGAGCACAGGCCAACGCTGCCGTGCTGCTCGCTGTGCTGAAACCTGGCGACACCTTCCTCGGGCTTAACCTTGCTCATGGCGGCCACCTCTCTCACGGTTCGTCTGTCAACACTTCGGGCATCCTCTATCATGCCGTGGGCTACAACCTCGACAAGGAGACTGGCCGCGTGAACTACGACCAGATGGAGCAGCTCGCTATCGAGAACAAGCCTAAGCTTATCATCGGTGGCGGTTCGGCCTACAGCCGCGAGTGGGACTACAAGCGCATGCGTGAGATTGCCGACAAAGTGGGCGCATTGCTCATGATCGACATGGCACATCCTGCAGGACTCATTGCTGCCGGATTGCTCGACAACCCTGTGAAGTATGCCCACATCGTCACCTCTACCACCCACAAGACTCTGCGTGGTCCGCGTGGTGGTATCATCCTCATGGGTAAGGACTTTGAGAATCCTTGGGGACTCAAGACTCCTAAGGGCGTGGTGAAGATGATGAGCCAGCTGCTCAACTCTGCCGTGTTCCCTGGTCAGCAGGGCGGTCCGCTTGAGCACGTCATCGCTGCTAAGGCTGTGGCTTTCGGCGAGGCTTTGCAGCCTGAGTTTAAGGAGTGGGCCAAGCAGGTGCAGAAGAACGCCAAGGTGCTTGCCGACGAGCTTATCAAGCGTGGCTTCACAATAGTGAGCGGTGGCACCGACAACCATTCTATGCTTGTCGACCTTCGCTCTAAGTATCCAGACCTTACTGGCAAGGTGGCTGAGAACGCTCTCGTTGCAGCCGACATCACAGTCAACAAGAACATGGTGCCTTACGACTCTCGCAGCGCATTCCAGACTTCGGGCATCCGCCTCGGCACTCCTGCCATCACTACTCGTGGTGCTAAGGAAGACCTCATGGTGCTCATTGCTGAGCTTATTGAGGAAGTGCTCAACGATCCGGAGAACGAGGAAGTAATTGCTCGCGTTCGTGCCAAGGTGAATGAGACCATGAAGGATTATCCGCTCTTTGCGTGGTAAACATAAAGGAAACATTGGTATTATATTGTAGGAGGTAGAGTGAGTCACTTGCTCTACCTTCTACAAAACCGTCAACGAACAACATATTTTTCCCATGATTATACAATATTCTATCGTCGCCCTCATTCTTCTCATTGCCATTTTCTATGCTTTTCGCCGAATCCGACAGACTATTCGCGAGACTCAAAGTGGGTGTTACGGATGCAAGGGATGCGCTTTGAAGGAGCAAATGATGAAGAAAAAGGCTAAAAAAAGAGAAAAATCAAAGAAAAATGAATGTTTTGAAAAAAGATAGTGGTAAAAATTTGGTGGAATGATAAATTTGTTGTACTTTTGCACTCGCTAAAAAGGAACAAGCCTACTGAAAGCTAACAAGCAAGTAAACTTGAAAGAATCCTTTTTTACAAAAACATTTGGTACCTTGGCCGATCGGTTAGGTAACGGTCTGCAAAACCGTGTAGAGCAGTTCGACTCTGCTAGGTACCTCTTT
>CAKQEI010000048.1 GCA_934230115.1 uncultured Prevotella sp.
TTTCAGATGTCTGAAAACGCTTTGTTTCGTCGGCTGTAGACTGAGAAACCGTGCAATCCTGCTTCATAACCTCTCCTCTACTTTATGTCACTGTTGGCTGCCATCACCTGGGATGACGATGCCAATTTTACAATAACATTGTTCATAAATTCATACTATCGGGTGTATGTTTGTCCAGTTAGAGGATTCAACACTTAACATATCAAACATGCTGATTGCTCCGCATTTTCACCTCTTAATGGCTTTGTGTCTCTATCACAAGATGTACTGTTTTCTTATTATAAAACATGCACTAAGAGAAAAATGCCGTAAACAAAGGGGTTTTGGAGCCTTGAAAAGACAAATTTGTTAAACATTTTAGAACAAATTCGGATTTTTGCTAAACTTTTCCATTAGAAAATTATAAGGAATGACGGAAAAATCGTAACTTTGCAAGGAAGATACTGTTTTATAATAAGAAAACAATCACTTTTCTCCCCATTTGTTAAACAGTTACAAAGTATGAAAATGATTTGCCCTGAAAACGTTGACTTCTTCTTTCTTTCAACGCTTTCAGGGCAATATCGTTTTTTAAGGAGCTTAGCCGTTTAGAACGGCAGTCCCACAGCGAAATGCACAGAGAGGTCGCGACTGAAGCTTGGATTGACTATAGGGTAATGCTCGCGACCGTTGGTGTAGGCAGGGTTGATGGCCTTCATGCCCATGTCCAAGCGCATGATGAAATAGTCGAAATTAAGGCGCAGACCAAGGCCGTAGGCCACGGCTATCTGCTTGTAGAACTCATCGAACTTGAACTGTCCGCCTGGCTGGTCCTTATAGTTCTTGATAGTCCAAACATTGCCCGCATCCACGAAGAAGGCACCGTTGAACTTCCAAAACAGATAGGTGCGAAGCTCCATGTTGAGGTCGAGCTTTATGTCGCCCGTCTGGTTGATGAAGTCGATGCGACCGTCTGTGCCCTTAAACTTGCCCGGTCCGAGCTCGCGCACACTCCATCCGCGCACAGAGTTGGCTCCACCCGAGAAGTAGCGTTTCTCGAAGGGCAGAATCTTGCTGTTGCCGTAGGGGAAGGCAACGCCAAGTCCGCAATGGAGGGCAAGAGTGTTCTTGGAGTCGATGGTCACAAGGCGTGTGTAGTCGATGTCGCCCTTAAGATATTGCGCATAGGCAATGTTGAAGAGTGTGTACTGGCCGTTGCTGTTGCGTTCAGCCCCAAACAGATGGGAGATGGCACACAGGAAGTTGCCGCCAAGCTCGAAGTTGGCACGCATGGCGTCGACACCATTGTTGAAGGCTACGTTGATGCCCGACTTGAGTATGAACAAATCCTCGTAGTTGTATCGCAGTATGGCGTTGCGGTTGGATGCGTCGTCGAGATAGTCCTTCTTGAATGTGGCAGAAATCCACGGCATGTAGACATAGTTGATGTCGATGAGGTCGAAACGGTAGGACCACCTGTTGAGCGACGACTTCCAGTAGTATCGCCACGCCGACGAGAGCACACGGCGGTGAAACTCAGGTCGGTTCTGCATGTTGTAGCTGAAGAGCAGCTCCGAGCGCATATTGTTCCTGTAGCGGTATTTGTGTGGCAAGAAGGGGGCTATAATGCGCGGGAAGGCGATTTTCGTCTCCACATTATATTCCCTGTAGTCTTGGTTCTGATAGCCCTCAAGCCCTTTTATTGCCTCGAAAGCTCCTCGCAGCTGCACGCTGAAAAGCTCGCTGCCGCGGAAGATGTTGTTGTTCTCGTAGGTGAGCGAGGCTGCCGCGCCGAAGTCGCCCGCCGTGTTGGTGCCCTCGGGTTGGAAGGAGATGGTGTTTGGTGGGCGTGTGCTCACGTGGATGTTGCAGTCGAGGAGCGAGGTGTCGGGCAGCTCGTCGAACGAGATGTTGGTGTAGCGCACGGCCTGCAACCTGGCAAAGTTGTTGTAGGTAGACTCGAGGTCGGAGGCTCTAAACGGCTTGCCTGCCTTGATGTCGGTGTTGTTCTCGAGCACCTTCATTCGGATGGGGATGGCGTTGCCGCCCACTCCATGATAGGAGATGTTGTTTATGAAATATTGCTTGTGGTGGGTTTCGGGGCTGTTGTTGGAGCCGCGGTATTTTATCAGTCTCAGCGTGAGGTCCACCTTTCCGTCCTTGCCTGTGGAGTCGGCCTCGTAGTGTATGAAGTCCTTGTTGAACTTATAGTAGCCGTTGTTGATGAGCTTGTTGGAGAGGCGTTTGCGCTCTGCCTCCAGATTGGCGTTTGAGAAGTCCATGCCGCGCTTCAGCCGACGCTTTGCTGGGTTGTTGGTGTCGAGCACGGGAAGGAGCAGCGAGTCCTCCACCACGTAGTTCACCGAGTCGATGGCAAACTTTCTGCCCGGACTCACCTCGTAGGCCACATAAGCCTTCTTGCCACGCTTTGTGGTGGTGGCATTCGCATTGGCCTCAAGATAACCCATCGCCTGCATGGCGCTCACCATGTCGCGGCAAGAGCTTGCCACCTGCGAGGAGTCGTAGATAACGGGAGCCTCGCCCATGCCGCGGAGCAGGCGGTTGGCCCATTTGGTGGAGTCGCTGCCCGACATGTTGTAGATGTCGAGCGGAAGATTGAAGAGCGAGAACCACTTGGAGTTGGGCCGCTGGCGCATGTATGGAGCAAGCTGACTGGCGTTGAACGAGCTTGTGTCGCTCTTCACGGTGTTCCCCCTGAGCAGATATTCGCCATCGGCCACATACTTCGTGGGCGAGCACGAAAGCGTGGTTATGATAGCTGCAAGTGGGATAAAAGCTTTATGTAGTGCTATTTTTGACATCGTTGTGATGATAAATGTAGGATAAATGACACAAGTTATTTTGCATTTATTAGAACCTATGGTCTGAAAAACCTTGCAAAGGTACGAATTTATTGATAAATATTGCTAACTTTGCATCACATTAATATTCAGTGGACATTAATAAACGAAAGAAAGCAAGGAAAATAGATGATAAGCAAGAACAAAATAAAATACATCCGTTCGCTTGAGTTGAAGAAAAACCGCGACCAAATGGGCGAGTTTGTGGCAGAAGGGCCAAAGGTTGTGGGCGACATAATAGCCCGCCACCCATCGTGCCTGCGCCAGATTGTGGCCACGGAGCGATGGATTGAAAGCCACAGGGCGGAATTGCAGGCCACGGGCTGCGAACTGACTGTAGTGGACGAGACGGAGCTGACGAAGGCAAGCTTCCTGTGCCATCCGCAACAAGTGTTGGGAGTGTTCAGAAAGCTGGATTGCCGGCTCGATGCAGGCGCATTGGAGGGGCGGCTCACGCTTGTGCTCGACGGAGTGCAAGACCCTGGTAATCTTGGCACTATTGTGCGCATAGCCGACTGGTTTGGCATAGAGAACGTGGTGTGCAGTCGCGACACAGCCGACATCTACAACCCCAAGGTGGTGCAGGCCACAATGGGAAGCATTGCCAGGGTGAACGTGGCGTACACTCAGCTCGAAGACTTCTTCGACACCCTGCCCCCTACCCTGCCCATATACGGCACATTGCTCGAGGGCGAGAACATGTACAGCCACAAGCTCACCGACAACGGCATCATCATCATGGGCAACGAGGGCAAGGGCATTTCGCCTGCCATACGCAAGCGCATCACCGACGCCCTGCGCATACCCAACTATCCGCCCGAGCGCGACACTGCCGAGAGCTTGAATGTGGCTATTGCCACAGCCATAGTGTGTGCTGAATTTCGACGCAAATTGCTATAATATAATTTACACAAACAGTTATGATTAACGATATTTTCAAGCCACGCAGCTGCTCAAGCTGCATCAACGCTGCCCTTAATGTCTACAGCAACAATTTCAAAAAAATATTCAAGGCAACATGGCTCTACATATTGCTGCTGTCGGTGGTCGAAGGTCTGTCAGCGTTCATCTCATCGCCTCTTACAGGCAATGCCGGGCAGCAGCAAAACCTGCTGTTGCCACTCTTGGGATTGGGAGCCATCTTTGTGGTGGCGCTGCTGCTCTCGGTGAGGATAACGTCGGGAGTGCTGACCATGCTCAGCGCAGCTCCACTCAAGGCGATGATGAAGAAGGTGCTTAAAGCCAACCTCACGGGGTTAGGTCTATACATTATTATAAATATAGTGGTGTGTGGCATAATGATGGGCGTGGCTATGACTGGAGCAATGCAGAAGTTGCCGACGGCGACACAGATTACGGTGTTTGCGCTTCTGGGCGTTGTGCTGCTCGTGGTGGAGGCTTTGGTGCTCTCACCGTTCATCTACTCCATCACAAGATATGTAATGGAGGAAGGCACAAGCGTGAAGGAAATCTTCGGCAAGCACTACCGCAAAGGATTCCGCCGAACCGGTTTCCTGTTCTCGCTACTCTTCTCCATTGTGCTCATTAGCCTGGTGGCAGGCATGTTTCTGTGTGTTCCGGGTTGCATCACCATTTTTGCGAGCAACTACAACAACTATGGCGTGACCACAGGCGACCTCTCGGGTCTGCCCTCGTATTTCGACTGGCTCAACTTCCTCTCGACCTTACTCATGGCGTTCATCACACAGTATCTCGCGATATGGATTCTACTGTCGTTTGTCTATGGCTATGGCAGCATAGAGGCAGGCGCACAGAAGGAGGAAAGAAAAACTGTTTAACCCTATATAAAAAATGGCATGGACATGACACAGAATTTAGAAAAAGAAACGGTGCAGAAACCACAACGATTGCTCTTCATCGACCGCGACGGCACATTGATAGAGGAACCGGAAGACGAGCAGATTGACTCGTTTGAGAAACTCAAGTTTGTGAAGGGCGTGATGAAGAACCTCTCGTTCATACGTCAGCACACCGACTTCCACTTCATAATGGTAAGCAACCAGGACGGACTGGGCACCGACTCTTTCCCCGAATCCACATTCCACCCCGTGCACAACTTCATATTGCAAACTCTTGAGGGCGAGGGCATCAGCTTCGAGGCGCAGCACATCGACCGCCACTTTCCCGAGGACAACTCGCCCATGCGAAAACCTGGCACAGGAATGCTGACAGAATATATCAACAACCCGCAAAAGTATAATCTTGCCGAATCGTACGTGATTGGCGACCGCGAGACCGATGCCGAGCTTGCACGCAACCTTGGATGCAAAGCCCTTATCTTGGGCAAGGACAACATGACGTGGGACAAGATAGCCGAAATACTGTTTGCAGGAGAACGGACTGCCACAATAAGCCGCACCACCAAGGAGACCGACATAAAGGTGAGCATCAACCTCGACGGCACAGGAAAATGCAACATCAGCACCGGACTGGGATTCTTCGACCACATGCTTGAGCAGATAGCACGACACGGTAGCATCGACCTGCAGGTGAGCTGCAAGGGCGACCTCAACGTGGACGAGCACCACTCCATCGAGGACACAGCCATAGTGCTCGGACAATGCATCGACAAGTGTCTGGGCTCGAAGCGAGGCATCGAACGCTACGGATTCTGCCTGCCCATGGACGACTGCCTATGCCAAGTGGCTCTCGACTTCGGCGGACGCCCGTGGCTAAACTGGAACGCTGACTTCCACCGCGAGAAGATAGGCGAAATGCCCACAGAGATGTTCCTGCACTTCTTCAAGAGCCTGAGCGACGCGGCTCGCATGAACCTCGACATTGAGGCACGTGGAACCAACGAGCACCATAAGATAGAGGGAATATTCAAGGCTTTCGCCCGCGCTCTGCGCATGGCAGTAAAGCGCGACATCTACCATTACGAACTGCCATCCACCAAGGGAGCATTATGAGCCATAGAATACTGATTGCTCTCGGCACGAATGTGGGCATCGACAACATCGCGAAGGCGAAAAAGGCTTTGAAGGAGACGTTCGCCGACGTGAGCTTCTCGCAAACACTGCCTACAGCCGCCTTAGGCAGCAAGTTTCAAGGCACTCAGTTTCACAACGCATTGGCTTCGGGCTTCACCACACTCGAAGCCGATGAGGTGGTGGGCAGGCTCAAGAACATCGAGAGGGCCACGGGCGACACTCGCGAGCTAAGGCAGGACGGAAAGGTGGTGCTCGACCTCGACCTGCTGAAATACGACGACACACGATTCCACCAAGCCGACTGGGAGAGGGAATACGTGAGGGAACTTATCGCGGAGATGGCCGAGTGACATTTCATTCATAAATATATAGTAAAAAAATAGTTTTTATGCAACACCATTTCAATTCAATACTCTTAGGACTCTGCCTTTCGGCTGCCACAACAGCATCGGCACAAACAGGCGAGGCGTCGTTCAACGAGAACTTCTGCGACTCTACACTCCGTCTCGACTACATCTTCTCGGGCAACGCCACCACTCAGCGCATTTCGCTCGACAAGCTCAACCTCGCGCCGCGCTGGTATGGCAAGCACAAGCGTTTGGCTCAGCTGCCGGTGGAGGGCAACGGACAAGTGACCGTGCGCAAACACGGCACAAAGGAGGTAATCTACCGCAACTCATTCTCAACGCTGTTCCAGGAATGGCAGTCGTACGACGAGGCTAAGCATGTGGACAAGGCTTTCGAGAACGTGTTCCTCATACCTATGCCCAAGGACACGGTGGACGTGACCATCGACCTGCGCAACAACCGCAAGGAAATAACTGGCACCATGACCCACACCATCGCGCCCAACGACATACTAATACGCCGCATCGGATTCAACAACCGAACCCCATACACAACACTGCAGGCGGCTGCCGACACAAACAACTGCATCAACATAGCCTTCGTGGCAGAAGGCTACCGCAAAGAGGAAATGCCTGTGTTCATCGATGACGCCAAGGTGGCAATAGAGGCCCTGTTCGAGCATGAGCCGTTTAAGGAGATGCGCAACCGCTTCAACATCGTGGCAGTGGAGTCGGCATCGGTAGACAGCGGCACGAGCGAGCCTTCGAAGGACCTGTGGCGCAACACTGTGCTTGGCAGCCACTTCGACACATTCTATTCCGACCGCTATCTCACTACGCTCAACCTCAAGGCATTGCACGATGTGCTGGCAGGCATACCCTACGAGCATATCATTGTGCTTGTGAACACAAGCGAGTATGGAGGAGGCGGCATCCTCAACTCCTACAATCTGTCGATGACCCATCATCCGCAGTATCGCCAGGTGGTGGTGCATGAGTTTGGTCACAGCTTCGCTGGTCTTGCCGACGAATACGCATACGAGCAGGAGCAGATTCCTATGTATCCGCACGACGTGGAACCGTGGGAGAAAAACATCACTACACTCGTCGATTTCCACGACAAGTGGGAATCGCTGATCAAGCCGGGCACTCCTGTGCCAACGCCTCTGCCCGAAACCACTGCCACAAAGAGCGGCAAGGGCAGCAAGAAGGCTAAGGGCAAGAAGGCAAATGCAGCCGAAAAATCGGACATGGAGAAACTTGGCGTGTACGAAGGAGCTGGCTACAGCCTTAAGGGCGTCTATCGTCCGTGTCCCGACTGCCGTATGCGAAGCAACAACCACAAGGAATTCTGTCCGGCTTGCCAGAAGGCATTGAAGGACTTGATTAATTTCTATACGAAATAAAGAAGAGGATTAGTTTAATCACATTATTATATTAATGTTCAGGACAACAACCATTGCTCTCGCATTCCTCACTCTCGGCATTGCAGCCAAGCCTCAGCTCGACAGCAGAGAACAACTCGCGCGAGCTATCGACTACTTCCAAAGCGGCAAATACCACGAGGCATTGCTCCTGTTCAACGCTCTCAGCAAGAACCACACTCTGAATTTCCGCTTTCGGGCCTACATCGGAGTGTGCAACTTCTACGACCGAAACTACGAGCAGACGATTGCAGCATTTGACAGCATAATGCCGCAACTCGACAAGTTTGCCCCTCACGAACAGTCGATTTACTACTACTGCGCTGCCGAGAGCAACTATCAGCTCAAGCACTACAAGAAGTCGCTCCACCTCTTTGAGCACCAACTCCTGCTATGTTTCGACAATGAGAAGGGCGACGCCCTGCTGCGCATAGGGCTCTGCCACCGACAACTTGGCAACATACCCGCGGCGCAGGAGTATCTTACTCAAGCCGTGGCCTACTACCGACGCTTTAACGACCAATATAAGCTCATACAGGTGGAAAGAGAGATGAAACGCTTGAATGGAGAATAGAATGGCACATTATTTGCTTATCTAATATACGAGAATAAACACACTTATAGTAAGAACAAAACACAAAGGAAATAATAACAAATGACAAACCAGTTTTCAACAAAGGTTTCAGACATGCTCTCGTTCAGCAGAGAGGAAGCCGTACGCCTGTCAAACAGGCGAGTTGCTCCAGAACACCTGCTGCTCGGCATGATGCGCGACAAGCAGAGTCCGCTGTCAGGACTGCTCTCGCGAATGGACATCGACTGGAACACAATAAAAGCCAAGCTCGAAGAGCGTCTGCGCTACAATGCTGCTGCTCCCGAAGGCGAGACAGCCGAAGCTCCAACGCTTGACGAACAGGCTGGCAACATCCTAAAACTCTCGGTGCTCGAAGCCAGACTGCAACACTCGCAGCAGGTGAACGTGGAGCACGTGATTCTCGCCATACTACACGACAAAACCATCAATGGCGCAAAGCAAGTATTAGAAGCTAACGGCATAAATTACAACAACGCAATGAAACATCTCATGCAACCAAACTCTCAGCCTAAAAACGGCATCGGACTCTCGGAGGAAGAAGAGGAAAACCCCATCAGCAACCGCGAATCCAAAGGTCAAAAAGGCTCGTCGGCAAAGACGGACACTACAAAACGCACGCCGTCGGGAGGCGGAACTCCCGTGCTCGACAAGTTCTCAACCGACCTCACACAGGCCGCTGCCGAGGGAAAACTCGACCCGGTGGTGGGACGAGAGAAGGAAATGCAACGCGTCACCGAGATTCTGTGCCGACGCAAGAAGAACAACCCTATACTCATAGGCGAACCGGGAGTAGGAAAGAGTGCCATAGCCGAGGGACTGGCTCAGCTTATAGCACGACGCCACACCTCGCCGCTGCTATTCAACAAGCGCATTCTGCGCCTTGACATGACATCGATTGTGGCGGGCACTAAATACCGCGGACAGTTTGAGGAGCGCATCCAGGCTCTGCTGCGCGAACTTGAGGAGAATCCCGACATCATTGTCTTCATCGATGAGATACATACCATTATTGGTGCTGGCAGCACTCCTGGCTCAATGGACGCCGCCAACATCATGAAGCCTGCCTTGGCAAGAGGGATGATACAATGCATAGGTGCCACAACGCTCGACGAATACCGCAACTCCATCGAGAAGGACGGAGCTCTGGAACGCCGATTCCAGCGCGTAATGGTAGAGCCGTCTACTGCCGAGGAGACTCTTGAAATTCTGCACAACGTGAAGGAACGCTACGAGGACCATCACCACGTGAGCTACACCGACGAGGCGCTGAAGGCTTGCGTCTACCTCACAGCACGCTACATCACCGAGCGCCAGTTCCCAGACAAGGCCATAGACGCCATGGACGAGGTGGGCTCGCGCATCCACTTGCAGCACGCCGAAATTCCACCTGCCATAGTCGACAAGGAGAAGGAAATAAGACAAGCAGAACAGCTGAAGCACGCCGCTGCCGCCGACCAGGACTTCGAGCTTGCGGCAAGCTACCGCGACCGCCAGTGCCAGCTTGAGAATGAACTGAAGAAACTCAACGAAGAGTGGGCGTTGCAAGACGACGGCAAACGCGAGACCATAACCGAGGCCGACGTTGCCAACGTTGTGTCGATGATGTCGGGAGTGCCTTTGCAGCGCATCTCGGAACGAGAGAGCGACCGCCTGCGCAATCTCAGCACAAGCCTTAAGACTTCGGTCATAGCACAGGAGAAGGCCATCGACAAGATTGTGCGAAGCATACAGCGCAACCGCCTCGGACTGAAAGACCCCAACCGCCCCATCGGCGTGTTCATGTTCCTCGGCCCTACGGGTGTGGGCAAGACTTACCTTGCACAGCGACTTGCCGAACTGATGTTTGGCACTAAGGATGCTCTTGTGCGCATCGACATGAGCGAATATTCCGAGAAGTTCAACACCTCGCGCCTTGTGGGTGCGCCTCCGGGATATGTGGGCTACGGCGAGGGTGGACAGCTCACTGAGCGCGTGCGCCGACACCCCTACTCCATCGTGCTGCTCGACGAGATAGAGAAGGCTCACCCCGATGTGTTCAACATCCTGCTGCAGGTGCTCGACGAGGGCAGAATGACCGACGGCAACGGACGCATGGTAGACTTCCGCAACACCATAATAATAATGACCTCCAACGCTGGCACACGTCAGCTTAAGGACTTCAGTCATGGCATTGGCTTCAACGCCTCATCCATCAGCGGTGCTGCCGACGAGAAGTCGAAGGAATACGCACGCTCTGTCATACAGAAGGCTCTGTCGCGCCAGTTTGCACCAGAGTTCCTCAACCGTCTCGACGAAATCATCACCTTCGACCAGCTCGACGCTGCAGCCATCAGAAAGATTGTGGACGTGGAGCTTGCCAAGCTGACCAAACGCACGTCGCAGAACGGCTACACAATAACTGTCACCGACGATGCCAAGGACTTCATTGCCTCAAAGGGCTACGACCCGCAGTTTGGCGCACGTCCGCTTAAGCGTGCCATACAAACTTATGTGGAGGACGAAATCTGCGAGCAAATGCTTTACGGCGACATCAATGCCGGCGACGAAATCATCGTGGACAAAAAGGACGGTGAGGAGAAACTGACGGTGAAGAAAACAGAATAAATTGAAATTACAATAAAAAAAAGAAAATCCGTAGTCATTAATGCGAAAGCTAAATGCCTACGGATTTTCTTTATATATTAACGTTAATTTTATGCCTTAAACTACCATTATTCCGATTTTTTCGGCAAATGGAACTCATACGACTTGTCGAACACCTGGCTCACCTTATTTATTTCAAGGAAAGTAGTGCCCGTAGGATTGCCCAGTCCGAAGCTGCCGCTAAGATAAGCAATCTTATCGTCGAGCGTGATGTAGCCCTTCTGGCGGAGCATACGCAGAGCCGCCGTGAACATATAGTCAGCCGAAGCCTGTTCCTTCTGGTGGATAGGAATCACGCCGTAGCTCAGGTTAAGCCAGCGCTGAGTCTTGTCCTTATAACAGATGGCAAGCACAGGGTTAGGGCCACGGAAGGCAGCAAGGTGGCGCACAGTCTCGCCAGTGAGCGAGTCGGTGATGATGCCAGCCACACCTAACTTGCGTGTAGCGTCGATAGCCGCATGAGCAAGGAATTCGCGCTGCGAGCAGTTGTCGTTCATAGGCACCTCCCACTCGCCCATAGCGTTGCGGTCCTTCTCAGCCTGCTCGGCAATGGCAGCCATAGTCTTCACAGCTTCAAGCGGATACTTGCCGCTTGCAGTCTCGCCCGAAAGCATAAGGGCATCGGTGTAAGAATAGATGGCGTTGGCAATGTCAGTAACCTCGGCACGAGTAGGGCGCGGATTCTTAATCATGGTGTGGAGCATCTGAGTAGCCACGATTACGGGCTTCTTCTTCATCACACACTTGCGTATAATCTGGCGCTGAATGCCCGGAATGCGCTCAATGGGCACCTCGATGCCAAGGTCGCCACGGGCAATCATAATGCCATAGGAAGCGTCGATTATCTCGTCGATATTGTCCACACCCTCCTGATTCTCAATCTTCGAAATAATCTTGATGTCGCTGCCATGCTCGTCAAGAATCTTCTGAATGGCAAGCACATCGTCGGCTGAGCGCACGAAGGAATGGGCAATGAAGTCGATGTCCTCGTCGATGGCAAGCAGTATGTTCTGATAGTCCTTCTCGGTGATGGCAGGCAGGGCAATGTGAGCTCCCGGCACATTCACACTCTTGTGAGCCCCAAGCACACCATCGTTCTGCACCTGAGCCACAAGCATCGGACCCACATTTTCCACAACAAGCATGTCGAGCTCGCCATCGTCGAAGAGCACATGGTCGCCCACCTTCACATCCTTGGCAAAGTCTACATACGACACGTTGACAATGTCGTGGGTGGAAGTCATTTCGGGACGTCCGAAAATCTTCACCATGTCGCCAGCCTTATATTCTATAGGAGCCTCTACGTCGGTGGTGCGCACCTCCGGACCCTTGGTGTCGATCATAAGCGCGAGGTGGGGTGAAACTGTGCGCACATTGCGCACAATGGTACGTATCCCGTCAGGAGTGGCATGCGCCGTGTTCATACGCACAACGTTGATGCCCGCGAAGAAGAGTTTGCGGATAAAGTCAACATCGCAACGGCGGTCACTGATGGAAGCAACAATCTTTGTCTGTTTCATAATTATAATTATAAATGTGTTTTTACTTTTGATTCTGCAAAGTTATAGAAAAATAAGCACATAATTAACGCATAAACAATAAATTTTTGTTTTGGAATGAGGATAAATCAACATCACAGCCTGTTCAAGCAAGCAACCCATGACATTTCATAATAAATTATGATTGCCCAATTATTTAATAATGGCTAATTTTGCACCCGAAAATAAGAAAAAAGACAATAATAAAACAATAAAAGTTGATGGATAATAAGAAATGTATATTGCTCACCCTATGCTGCACCCCAGTGTTTGCCTCTGCCCACATTATTGGCGAGAGCCACATGAATGGCAAGACTAATCACACCTACGACACCAACGTAGCCGACACTTCGCGCGTCTACGACATCGATGAGATTGTAGTGTCATCGCAACCCAAGGACCTCCAGCGCCTGCGCCGACAGGCCGTAAGCTCCACATCGCTCTCTGCCAAGACTCTCGCTGCATTTGCCACACGCGACATGCGCGACGTCGCCACACGCGTTCCCTCGTTTGTGATGCCTTGCTACGGATCGCGCTACACATCTTCAGTCTACGTGCGCGGAATAGGCTCGCGCGTCAACAACCCTGCCATAGGCATGTATGTAGACGACATTCCAATGGTGAACAAGAGTGCCTTCAACACCCATCTATACGACCTCAGCCGCATCGACATACTGCGCGGACCGCAAGGTACGCTCTACGGACAGAACGCCGAGGGGGGACTGGTGAGGGTCTACACAAAGAGTCCGCTCACCTATCAAGGCACCGACGCCAAACTGAGCATTGGCAGCCACATGTGGCGCATGGCTCAGATCAGCCATTATAATAAGGTGGAGGGCGTGGGAGCCTACTCGCTGTCTGCCTTCTACAACGGACAAAACGGATTCCTGCGCAACCAATACAACAAACATAGGGCAGACGACGGCAACGAGGCTGGAGCGCGACTGAAGTTCATGCGTCAGCAGACCGACCGCACGCTCATATCGCTGGCAGCCGACTACCAGTGGGTGCGACAAAACGGATTTGCCTATGGCGACTACGATCTCACAACACGTCGCGCCTCAGCCCCATCCACCAACAAGCCCAACTCCTACCGCCGTCATCTAGCGTCTGTGGGTCTTACGGTGAACTACCGTGGCGTGAACGCCGACATCAACTCCACCACAAGCTACCAGTATCTCGACGACAGTATGCTCATGGACCAGGACTACATGCCCATCGACTACATGAGTCTTGGACAACGACAGCTGCTCAACGCCATCACCCAGGAGTTTGCCATCAAAAACCACGACGACAAAAAGTGGCGACGAGTGACGGGAGCCTTCTTCAGCTACCAGTGGCTGCGCACCAACGCGCCCGTGAACTTCGGCGAGGGCATCACCACACCTATGGGCAAGGCAATAGCCAACTCTATATACCAGAGCATCATGAAGTCGATGACCGACAAGGGAATGAGCGAGCAGGCGGCAAAGGCCATCATCGACAAGGCGGGAGGAGTGAGCATGAATGTGGGCATGGACGTGCCCGGACTCTTCAGAACTCCTCAGCTCAACGCAGCCATCTTCCACGAGTCAAGCCTCAAGTTGGGCGACCGACTCAAGGCCACACTCGGACTGCGCTACGACTTCTCGCGCGTGTCAATCGACTACGACACACGAGCCACCATGACTCTTGCTGCCAGCGTAATGGGAGTGAAAGCCACAAACAAACTCACGTCGCACCTTACAAGCAATGCCCACAACGCCTACAACCAACTTCTGCCGAAGATAGGACTCACCTACGAGCTGGGCGAAAACGACAACTCTGACAACGGCTCGTTGGGCAATATCTATATCTCGGCAAGCAAGGGCTACCGCGCCGGAGGCTACAACATTCAGATGTTCTCCGACATATTGCAGTCGGAACTCATGGCCAATCGCATGAAGGCAATGCGCGACAGCTACGATGTGCCACACACCGACGACGACTACGCCAAGGTGAACAACACCATTGCCTACAAGCCCGAGACAAGCTGGAACTACGAAGTGGGCGCCCACCTCAACCTCTTCGAATCATCGCTCCACCTTGACATTGCCGCCTACCTCATGCAGATCAAGAATCAGCAACTATCAGTTATGGCTGGCACCTACGGATTCGGACGTATGATGGTGAACGCCGGACGAAGCAGAAGCCTTGGCGGCGAGATTACGCTACGAGGAAGCGCGTTAAGCAACGCCTTGGCATGGGCTGTGGCTTATGGCTACACCAACGCCACATTCCGCAGCTACAAGGACAACAACTCCAACTACCGCGGCAACCACGTGCCCTACATCCCCAGCCATACCCTCTCGGCTAATGCCGACTACACATTGCTGACAAACGGCACGTGCATCAAAAGCCTCACCTTCGGGGCTGGCCTCACAGCTCAGGGCGACATCTACTGGGACGAGGCCAACAGCTACAAGCAGAAGTTCTATGCCTTGCTCAACGCTCATGCCTTGGCACAGTTCAACGGCTTCAGCTTGAACCTGTGGGCAAAAAACCTCACAAACACCAAATACTGCACCTTCGCCATGGATAGCTCGGCATCGGGCGAGAAACACTACTTCGGACAGAAGGGAATGCCAGTGATGGTGGGAGTGGACGTGAATGTCAATTTCTAACATAATTTCTATTAGGAGACTACGGCAGCGATGCTATAGTCTCCTATTTTTATTAATAACTGTTCCCCACTCTCTCGTGCGGCACTAATACCAGTTCCATCGGAATTTTCACCCATTTCCTGTTCACTACAATCTTCAGTCGGCTGCCGCCCGTCTGCTTCAGCAGGTAAGTGTTGTCCTTAGGATTAAAAGTGAGCGTGGCAGTAAGGTCCTCCGAGCCATAATCATTGATGATGTCAAGCTCAGCCTTGTTCCTGCCCACAACCTTAGCCGAGACAACGAGCCACTTGCGCGAGTCGCGCACAGCACCGAAATATCCAGGCACCTCGCCAAACACATCCTGGTTGGGCACACGAATGTTCTGCTCGTAGAGGTTGAGATAGAGGTAGACCTTGTACTCCTCATTATAAATATATGTGTGGAACACACTGTCAGCCTCAGTCTTCTGAGTTAACAAAGCCGACCTCTCAGAAGCATTCATAGCCCCTGACTCCTCTCTCAAAGTCCAATTCGAGGCCCTTTTCTCCCCGGCAAAGGCAGTAAAAAACACGCCCAAAAACAGGCAAGCAAGCATAAATCTATTCATGAGAATTTTCATTTTTACGAGAATTTACTTATTAAAACCATGCAAATGTAACGAATTTACATCAAGAATACCCACAAAAAATGAAAAAAGACAAGTAAATAATTGTTTATTATCTTTTTATACATTATATTTGCAGCGAATATTTAACTTTTTATGAAAAAAGAGAGACTATTTCCAGACTACATTTTTGAATCGAGTTGGGAAGTGTGCAATAAGGTAGGAGGCATCTACGCCGTACTCTCCACCAGAGCAAAAACTCTGAAGGAGAAGCTTGGCGACAATCTTATCTTTATTGGTCCCGACTGTTGGGGTGAAAAAACAAGTCCATACTTCGAGGAAGACAAGAATCTCCTCAAGGACTGGAAGAAGAAGGCAGCCGCCGAAGGCCTTAACATCAAGGTGGGCCGATGGACTGTGCCGGGAAACCCGGTGGCAGTATTGGTTGACTTCCAACCCTATTATGCACAGAAAGACCAAATCTACGCCAAGCTGTGGGAGAAATACCAGGTAGACAGCCTGCACGCCTATGGCGACTACGACGAGGCATCGATGTTCTCCTATGCAGCAGCACTTGTGGTTGAGAGCTACTACAACCACTATATAAGCAAGAAGAAACGTGCCAACAAGACCGTATACCACGCCAACGAGTGGATGACAGGCCTGGGCGCACTCTACATCAACGACCATCTGCCGCAAGTTGCAACCATCTTCACAACCCATGCCACAAGCATCGGACGAAGCATTGCAGGCAACAACAAGCCACTCTACGAGTATCTTGAGGCCTACAACGGCGACCAAATGGCTGCCGAGCTCAACATGCAGAGCAAGCAATCGATAGAAAAGCAGACTGCAGCACATGTCGACTGCTTCACCACAGTGAGCGAGATTACGGCACGCGAGTGTGCCGAACTGCTCGACAAGCCAGTAGACGTGGTACTGCCCAACGGATTTGAGGACGACTTCGTGCCACAGGGCAAGGAGTTCGACCACAAGCGCGCGGCAGCACGCAAGCGCCTGCTCGACATCACACGCGCCCTTACAGGCGACGAGGTGAGCAACGACGCCATCATCATCTCCACAAGCGGACGCTACGAGTGGCGCAACAAGGGCATTGACGTGTTCATCGAGGCTGTCAACCGCCTGCGTCTCTCTGCCCACGAACTCAACAAGGAAGTTGTGGCTTTCATTGAGGTGCCTGCCTGGGTGAACTGTAAGCGCGACGACCTGGCAGAGCGTCTTGAGAAAATGGCACAGGGCGAGAAGTTTGACACTCCGCTCGACACTCCCGTCATCACCCACTGGCTCAACGAGCAGCAGAACGACCGCGCGCTCGACATGATGAACTGGCTCGGAATGCACAACCAGAAGGGCGAGAAGGTGAAGCTCGTCTTCATCCCCTGCTACCTTACAGGCGACGACGGCATCGTCAACCTCTCCTACTTCGACGTAATACTCGGCAACGACCTCTGCGTCTACCCGTCCTACTACGAGCCATGGGGCTACACCCCACTTGAGGCTGTGGCGTTCAAGGTGCCTTGCATCACCACCGACCTCGCAGGCTTCGGACTATGGGCACACTCCGAGTGTGACGGCAAGTCGACAATCGACAACGGTGTCGAGGTGATTCACCGCACCGACTACAACTACAACGATGTGGCCAACGACATCAAGCAGACTGTAATTAAGTACGCCAACGCCACAAAGAACAAGCAGACACGCATGCGCAACAACGCTCGCGCCCTCTCGCAGAAGGCTCTGTGGACACACTTCATCGAGTATTACTACGACGCCTACGACTTCGCGCTTAACAAGGCAGAGGCAAGAAAGGCCAAGTAAGAATAAATAATAAGTAAAATAAAACACTAAATCACAAAATACAAGAATCTATGAAAATTAAAGCTGATTACGCAAACGCTCCTCAGTGGAAGGAAGTTACAATCAAGTCTACCCTTCCTGTAGAGCTGAAATGTCTTGACGAGCTCGCACACAACATGTGGTGGGCATGGAACTACGAGGCCCGCGACATGTGGAAGAGCCTCGACAGCGCCCTCTACGAGGAAGTGGGCCACAACCCTGTGATGCTTCTCGACCGCTTGAGCTACGAGCGCAAGGAGGCTATCGTTAATGACAAGGCTATCATGGAGCGCGTGAAGGCTGTATACAAGAAGTTCCGCGAGTACATGGACGTTGCTCCCGACGCAACACGTCCTTCTGTGGCTTACTTCTGTATGGAGTATGGCATCAACCAGGTTGTGAAGATCTACTCAGGTGGTCTCGGTATGCTCGCCGGCGACTACATGAAGGAGGCTTCCGACTCCAACGTTAACATGTGCGGTGTAGGTTTCCTCTATCGCTATGGCTACTTCAAGCAGACTCTCTCTATGGACGGTCAGCAGATTGCCAAGTACGACGCACAGAACTTCAACTCTCTCCCTGTAGAGCGCGTGCTCGACGAGAACGGCCAGCCAATGGTTGTCGACGTGCCTTACATGAACTATCAGGTTCACGCCTATGTATGGGTGATGAACGTAGGCCGCATCAAGCTCTACCTCCTCGACACTGACAACGAGCTTAACTCTGAGTTCGACAAGCCTATCACACACGCCCTCTACGGTGGCGACAACGAGAACCGCTTGAAGCAGGAGATTCTCCTCGGTATCGGTGGTATCCTCACACTCAAGAAGCTCGGCATCAAGAAGGACATCTACCACTGCAACGAGGGTCATGCAGCACTCTGCAACCTCCAGCGTCTTATCGACTACATCAACGAGGGAATGTCGTTCAACGAGGCTCTTGAGCTCGTTCGCGCTTCTTCACTCTATACTGTTCACACTCCGGTGCCTGCAGGCCACGACTACTTCGACGAGTCGCTCTTCGGCAAGTACATGGGCGGCTATCCTCAGATGCTCGGCATCTCTTGGGACGAGTTCATCGGCATGGGCCGCACCAATCCCGACGACCACTCTGAGCGCTTCTGCATGTCTACCTTCGCTTGCAACACATGCCAGGAGGTTAACGGCGTAAGTAAGCTCCACGGATGGGTGAGCCAGCGCATGTTCGCTCCTATCTGGAAGGGCTACTATCCTGAGGA
>CAKQEI010000049.1 GCA_934230115.1 uncultured Prevotella sp.
AGTAAAGGATTTAATTGAGAGTGAAGTATTTTAGTAAAACAACAAGAAAAGTGTAAAGTAAAATCAGTTAAAGTCAATATATATTAAATGGCAAAGTAAATACATAATACTTTACCATTTAATATATAATACTTCACCTTTTATATATATATTACTTTGCCAAGTAATATAATATTCCATCAAACTTCTTATCCATACGTTCAAAAAATCTGATTTCTTCTATACTTATGTATTAAAAACATTCTCTCGTCCAAAAAAAAGTAGTAACTTTGCAGACAAATCAGAATTTAATTTCCAAAACACTATACAAGCAGTATGATTTTATTTTTCATGACTCCAAGCAAGAGCGTGATTGCCACAGAAGTGGATCACCAGCTCTCTCAAGACGAGATCAATGAACTGTGTTGGCTTTACGGCGGTGCCACTCTCATTGAGGGTGAGACTGTCGAGGGATTCTTTGTGGGTCCGCGCCGCGAAATGATTACTCCGTGGAGTACGAATGCCGTAGAGATAACTCAGAACATGAGCCTCCACGGCATTTCGCGTATTGAGGAATATTTCCCAGTAAGCTCCAAGGATGCCGACCATGACCCTATGCTCCAACGCATGTACGAAGGTTTGGACCAGACGGTTTTCACCGTCAATCACCAGCCTGAGCCTATCAAGCGTGTGGAGAACATCGAGGAATACAACGAGCAGGAAGGCTTGGCACTCTCGGCTGAGGAGATTGAGTATCTCCACAAGATCGAGAAGGAGCTGGGCAGACCATTGACCGACTCTGAAATCTTCGGTTTCGCACAGATCAACTCTGAGCACTGTCGCCACAAGATTTTCGGCGGCACATTCATCATCGACGGCAAAGAGATGGAGTCGTCGCTGTTTGCTATGATCAAGCAGACCACCAAGGAGAACCCTAATAAGATTCTCTCTGCTTATAAGGATAATGTGGCTTTCGCCCAGGGTCCGGTTGTAGAGCAGTTTGCTCCAAAGGACCAGTCTACATCTGATTACTTCCAGGTGAAGGACATTGAGAGCGTCATCTCACTCAAGGCCGAGACCCACAACTTCCCTACTACTGTGGAGCCTTTCAACGGTGCCGCTACCGGTACTGGCGGTGAGATTCGCGACCGTATGGGTGGTGGTGTAGGCTCATGGCCTATTGCCGGTACTGCCGTATACATGACAGCTTACCCGCGTCTTAAGGACGACGACAACCAGACACGCGACTGGGAGGACATCATGCCCGTGCGCAAATGGTTGTATCAGACTCCTGAGCAGATTCTTATCAAGGCTTCTAATGGTGCATCTGACTTCGGCAACAAGTTCGGTCAGCCGCTTATCACCGGTTCTGTGCTTACATTCGAGCACCAGGAGGGTGAGGAGAAGTATGCCTACGACAAGGTTATCATGCTTGCAGGTGGCGTGGGCTACGGCACCAAGCGCGACTGCCTCAAGAAGGAACCACAGAAGGGCAACAAGGTTGTTGTTGTAGGTGGCGACAACTATCGCATCGGTCTTGGCGGTGGCTCTGTATCATCAGTAGACACTGGCCGCTATTCCAACGGCATCGAGCTTAACGCTGTTCAGCGTGCCAACCCAGAGATGCAGAAGCGTGCATACAACTTGGTTCGCGCTCTTTGCGAGGAAGATGTCAACCCTGTAGTTAGTATCCACGACCACGGTTCAGCAGGTCACCTCAACTGTCTCTCGGAGCTTGTTGAGGAATGTGGCGGCGAGATTGACATGACTAAGTTGCCTATCGGCGACAAGACTCTCTCGGCAAAGGAAATCATTGCCAACGAGAGCCAGGAGCGTATGGGCTTGCTCATCGACGAGAAGCACATCGGCCACGTGCGCCGCATCGCAGAGCGCGAGCGTGCTCCGCTGTATGTAGTAGGCGAGACAACTGGCGACGCCCACTTCTCATTCAAGCAGGGCGACGGCGTGAAGCCTTTCGACCTCGACGTGGCTCAGATGTTCGGTCACTCGCCGAAGACTATCATGCGCGACGAGACCGTGGAGCGTCACTACAAGGACGCTGAATATACTCACGAGGAAACTTCAGAGAATGGCAAGGACGACGTTCTCGACAAATATGTAAGCCGCGTTCTGCAGCTTGAGGCTGTGGCATGTAAGGACTGGTTGACCAATAAGGTTGACCGTTCGGTTACTGGCAAGATTGCACGCCAGCAGTGCCAGGGCGAGATTCAGTTGCCACTTTCCGACTGTGGTGTTGTAGCTCTCGACTACCGTGGCAAGAAGGGTATCGCTACCGCTCTTGGACATGCTCCTCAGGCAGGTTTGGCCTCACCCGAGGCAGGCTCAGTACTTTCTGTAGCCGAGGCCCTCACCAACATCGTTTGGGCTCCTTTGGCCGATGGCATGAACAGCCTTTCACTCTCAGCCAACTGGATGTGGCCTTGCCGCTCGCAGAAGGGCGAGGACGCTCGTCTCTACAGTGCAGTTAAGGCATTGAGCGAGTTCTGTATCGACTTGAAGATTAACGTTCCTACTGGCAAGGACTCTCTGTCGCTGACACAGCAGTATCCTAACGGCGAGAAGATTATCGCTCCGGGCACCGTTATCGTGAGCGCAGGTGGCGAGGTTTCAGACATCCGCAAGGTTGTTTCGCCAGTTCTCGTGAACGACAAGAACTCTTCACTCTATCATATCGACTTCTCATTCGACGAGCAGCGTCTCGGTGGCAGCGCCTTCGCACAGAGCCTTGGCTTCGTGGGCGACGATGTTCCTACCGTAAAGAACCCTGAATACTTTGCCGACTGCTTCAATGCAGTTCAGGACATGATTCAGAAGGGTTGGATCATGGCAGGTCATGACATCTCTGCCGGTGGTCTTATCACTACATTGCTTGAAATGTGCTTCGCCAACAAGGAAGGCGGTATGAGCATCAACCTCCACAACCTTGCCGGCAACGACGTTATCAAGATGTTGCTTGCTGAGAATCCGGGTGTTGTCATCCAGGTTTCTGACAAGTTCAAGGAGGAGTTCAAGAAATACATGGAGGACAACGGTATCGGCTACGCCAAGATTGGCTACCCCACTCCGTCAGAGCGCACTATCGTCATCAAGAAGGACGAGTATACTCACACCTTCGACATCGATGCTTTGCGCGACACATGGTTCAAGACTTCTTACCTGCTCGACCGCGACCAGAGCTTCAACGGTTGTGCTGCCAAGCGCCGCGACAACTACAAGAAGCAGCCATTGGAGATGAAGTTCCACGACTCATTCAAGGGCACTCTTGAGAGCTACGGCATCTCTGCCGACCGTCGCACAGCTTCAGGCGTCAAGGCTGCCATCATCCGTGAGAAGGGTACAAATGGTGAGCGCGAGATGGCTTACTCACTCTATCTTGCTGGCTTCGATGTTAAGGACGTCATGATGACCGACCTTATCACTGGCCGCGAGACTCTTGAGGATGTCAACATGATTGTGTTCTGTGGTGGATTCTCCAACTCCGACGTTCTTGGTTCGGCTAAGGGCTGGGCTGGCGCATTCCTCTTCAACCCGAAGGCTAAGGAGGCTCTCGACAAGTTCTATGCCCGCAAGGACACTCTGTCGCTTGGTATCTGCAACGGTTGCCAGCTTATGGTTGAGCTCAACCTTATCAACCCTGAGCACGAGAAGCACACACGCATGCTGCACAACAACTCACACAAGTTTGAGAGCACATTCCTCGGCTTGGAGATTCCGCAGAACAACAGCGTGATGTTCTCTTCACTCAGCGGCGACAAGCTCGGCATCTGGGTGGCTCACGGCGAAGGCAAGTTCTCATTGCCAGAGTCAGAGGACAAATATAATGTTGTGGCCCGCTACAACTATGCTGAATATCCTGGCAATCCGAACGGTTCTGACTACAACGTAGCTGGTATCTGCTCGGCAGACGGTCGCCACTTGGCTATGATGCCTCACTTGGAGCGTGCCATCTTCCCATGGCAGAACGCTTGGTATCCAGCCGATCACCGTCAGGACGACGTTACTCCGTGGATCGAAGCTTTCGTAAATGCACGTAAGTGGATTGAGAACTTCGGCAAGTAATAAATAGTATATAAAAAGAAAGGGTGTTTCAAAGGGGAAGTAAACAATGTTATAAACATAACTCCTTTTTGAAACACCTTTTTTTTCAAAACAATAATGAAAGATGCAAAACTTCTACGTCAATGCCTTCCGCATATTCTTCAAGATAGGGCTCTTCACATTGGGAGGTGGCTATGCCATGATTCCTGTCATTGAGAACGAAATCGTAGACCGACGCAAATGGATGAACCGCAAGGACTTTGTCGACCTCCTCGCTGTGGCACAAACATGTCCAGGAGCCTTGGCTGTGAATATAAGCGTGTTCGTTGGCTACAAACTAAGAAAACTTCCAGGCGCAATATGTACTACTCTCGGCGTAGCCTTGCCGTCATTCCTCATCATATTGCTCGTGGCTATGTTCTTCCATAAGTTCCAGGACAACGAAATAGTGAAGTCTTTATTCAACGGCATTCGTCCGGCTGTAGTGGCTCTTATCGCTGCCCCAGTGTTCAGTCTTGCACGTACGGCACATATCGGATGGACCAATTTCTGGATACCCATCATCTGCGCCTTGCTCATTTATCTGCTTGGCGTCAATCCAGTGTATGTGCTTGTGGCAGCAGGAACATGCGGTTATCTTTTCGGACTTTTAGTGAAACCTACAGAATAATAGACTATGCTTTTTCTTAAGTTGTTTTTCTCGTTCTTCAAGATAGGACTCTTCAGCTTTGGGGGCGGCTACAGCATGATACCACTCCTGCAAAGCGAACTGGTTTACGACCAAGCTTGGATGTCGTCGGCTGAGTTCACCAACATTGTGGCTTTAAGCCAAATGACTCCCGGCCCTATCGGAGTGAATGCCGCCACCTATTGCGGATATACAGCCGCACACAATGCAGGCATGAGCGAATGGTTATGCACTCTTGGCAGTGCCACAGCCACCTTCGCCCTCATACTCCCTTCGTTCATTATAATGATTCTCATCTGCCGCCTGTTTATGCGATACATCAACTCGCCGCAAATGCAGAGCATAATGTCGGGTCTGCGCCCCTCCATTGTAGGACTCATAGCGGCAGCAGCCTTGCTGATGATGAACCGCGAGAACTTCTCGTCAATCAACATCAACCCTTGGCAGTTCTGGATAAGCGTATTCATATTTGCCGCCACATTCATAGGAACAAGAATCATGAAAATCAATCCAATACGCATGATTTGCTGGGCGGCGTTTGCAGGATTGATGCTGCTTTACTAATATTTCTCAGAATAAGAGGGTGTGTCAAAACTCAAACAATGCGGGCTTTCAGCCCGCATTGTTTGAGTTTTGACACGCCCTCATTATTTTTATTCCAATTAATATTCTGCCTCATTTGCCAAATGCCACGTTGTGAGATACGAGGCACGTATGATGTCGGTGAGCTTAGGATAGTTGATTGTTGAAGCCTCGTCCGACGGGAAGTTGTAGTTGGGCTGTCCGCCAGTATGATACCACACGATAGGCACTCCCTTAAGATGGAACGAAGACTGGTCGCTGCCTCCTATGGGATTGTCCCATGCACGGTAGTCGGGGTCGAAGCAGAAGTTATGCTTTGCCATGTCTGCCTTGAGCCAATCGCCAATCTTGGGATGCGACGCAGTGAAGAAATACATCAGGTAGCGACTGTCGGTTCCACTGCCCACCATATCGAAGTTGAGATAACCCTTCACCTTCGACATATCCTTGTAGTTCTGAGTGAAATAGCGCGAACCAAGCAAACCGAACTCCTCGCCATCCCAGAAGGCAAAGACAATAGTGCGCTCTGGTGTCGCACCACTTGCCACGAAAGCCTTCATAATCTGCAAAACAGCAGCTACACCCGAAGCATTATCATCGGCTCCATTATATATCTTGTCGCCTTCAATATCAGAATATACACCCTCATGGTCGAGATGCGCACCTACAACAACCATTTCATCGGTCTTCTTGCCCGGCAATACAGCAAGCACATTGCTCAAATTCATAGTACGATGCACTTGTTTCTTTATTTCGGCAATAGAGTCTGCCTCAACAAAATACTTCACGCCACGCTTCAACTTCTGCACGGCACATGCCTCAAACGGCTGCTCGTAAGAGTCGCCAAGGAAAGGCTTCAGTCCTGCCTGACGTATTTGCGAGATAATATACTGCTTGGCAATGCGCGAGCCACGCTCTCCCGCACGTCGTCCCTCCAAGAGGTCGTCGGCAAGGAAATACACATGGGCACGTGCGGCGTCCTCAGTAATAGAACTCAGTCCAGCCTCACACTGGGCAGCGATTTGTTTTGCATTAACCTTCGTCGAATTCTTCGACGCTTTGCTGTTTGCTGCATTAGCAGGTGTGGCGAGCACAAAGGCTGCAGCCACAGACAGCAGAAATGTAGTTTGCTTCATTTGTTATTATTTATGTTTGTTATTATTATTATTATCAATGATTGATGCTGATTGTTGGTTTTTCTTGTGCAAACATACTAAAAAACCTTGGTATATCAAAACTTAGGAAGTTATTAAATTGAAATTTAGGTAAATCCATCAATATTAATTTTGTCATATAAAGCGAATATTGTAACTTTGCATGTTAGGAAATAAACACATTTTATATTATCATACACAACATTATGGCAAAGAAAGCATTATTGATGATCCTCGACGGATGGGGCATCGGCCAGCATGGCAAGGGAGACGTTATCTACAATACACCGACTCCTTATCTCGACTATCTTACAGCAGTTTCAGCTCACTCACAGCTCCTCACCTGCGGCGAGGACGTTGGTCTGCCCGAAGGACAGATGGGCAACTCTGAGGTTGGTCACTTGAATATCGGTGCAGGACGTATCGTTTACCAGGACCTCGTTAAGATTAACCGCGCTTGCAAGGACGGCTCTATCCTCCAGAACAAGGAAATCGTTAAGGCTTACAGCTACGCTAAGGAGAATGGCAAGAAGCTCCACATCATGGGCTTGACTTCTACCGGTGGCGTTCACTCTTCACTCGCCCATCTCTTCAAGTTCATCGAGATTGGCAAGGAGTATGGCTTGAACGACGTATACGTACACTGCTTCATGGACGGTCGCGACACTGACCCGAAGTCGGGCAAGGGATTCATCGAGCAGGTACAGGAGTGCTGCTCTAAGAATGGCGCACACATCGCAAGCATCGTAGGTCGTTTCTATGCTATGGACCGCGACAAGCGTTGGGAGCGTGTTAAGGAGGCTTACGACCTTCTCGTTGAGGGCAAGGGCAAGCAGGCCGACGACATGGTTAAGGCAATGCAGGAGAGCTACGACGAGGGCGTAACCGACGAGTTCATCCTCCCTATCAACAACTCTACTGTTGACGGCACTATCCAGGAAGGCGACGTTGTTATCTTCATCAACTACCGCAACGACCGTGCCAAGGAGCTCACAGAGGTTCTCACACAGAAGGAGCACACTGAGGAAGGTATGCACACAATCAAGGATCTGCAGTACTTCTGCATGACTCCGTACGACGCTTCATTCACTGGCGTTCACATCCTCTTCCCGAAGGAGAATGTAACCAACACTCTCGGTGAGTATCTCGCTGCTCAGGGCAAGCGTCAGCTCCACACTGCCGAGACAGAGAAGTATGCTCACGTGACATTCTTCTTCAACGGTGGTCGCGAGACTCCATACGAGGGCGAGGACCGCATCCTTGTTCCTTCACCAAAGGTTGCCACATACGACCTCAAGCCTGAGATGAGCGCATACGAGGTTAAGGACAAGCTCGTTGGTGCTCTCAACACTCAGGAGTACGATTTCATCGTTGTTAACTTCGCCAACGGCGACATGGTGGGCCACACTGGTATCTACAATGCTATCGCAAAGGCTGTTCACGCTATCGACAACTGCGTTAAGGAAGTTGTTGAGACTGCCAAGGCTAACGACTACGAGACTATCATCATCGCTGACCACGGCAATGCCGACAACGCTATCAACGAGGACGGTACTCCTAACACAGCCCACTCATTGAACCCGGTTCCGTTCATCTACGTTACAGACAACAACTCTGCAACTGTTAAGGACGGCCGTCTTGCCGACGTGGCTCCTTCTATCCTCCACATCTTGGGTCTTGAGAAGCCTGAGGATATGACTGGCGAAAACCTTATCCAGGACAACAAGTAAAAAAGAATTAATATTCAGGAGGTCGAGCGCGAACGCTCGACCTCCTATTTTTATTCAATCTGACTACTAAGGAGAGTCCAGTACTCTCCTTTTTTCTTTAGTAGTTCCTCGTGTGTGCCTTGCTCCACCACACGCCCGTCGGCTATCACAACAATGTTGTCGGCATTGCGGATTGTACTCAGTCGGTGGGCTGCCACGACAACAGTACGGTTGCGGTAGAACACCTGCATATTCTCCAATATCTTGCGCTCGGTCTTGGCATCGAGAGCGTTTGTAGCCTCATCAAGCACCAGTATGTCGGGATTTTTATACACAGCACGCGCTATGAGCAGACGCTGTTTTTGCCCTTGACTCAAACCGTTGCCCTCCATGCCTACCTTTGTGTCGTAACCAAGCGGCATACGCATCACAAAATCGTCAATACATGCCACACGACATGCCACCCTGACTTTATCCATGTCGGGATTTTTCTCACCGAGAGCCACATTATGCCTAATGTCGTCAGAGAACACAAAACCGTCCTGCAATACACTGCCCATACGCTGTCTCATAAGATGCGGGTTGATGTCTGCCATAGGCACGCCGCCCACATATATACCACCCTTGTTAGGCGTATAGAAGCCAAGCAGCAGTTTAAGTATCGTGGTCTTGCCGCATCCGCTTGCGCCAACCACAGCCGTCATTTTGTGCTGCGGAATCACAAGATTAACATTTTGAAGCGCATAGTTGCGGTCGGCTCCACTATAACTGAACCACACATCGCGCAGGCTGATAGTCATGTCCTCGGGCACGGCTGTTGCCTGGCAACGCTGGATGTACTGGTCCTCGTCCTCTGACTCTTGTATCTCGCTTATCCTCTCAAGGCTCAGACGCGCATACTGCAACGAGCTTAGGAACGACACGAAATTGCTTACTGGAGCGGATATCTGTCCTATAATATAGCTCACCGACATCATCATTCCGAGTGTCATCCTGCCCTCCACCACCTCGCGGGCTGCCATGTAGGTAATGACAAGGTTGGTTGTCTGGCTGAAGAATACCGAGCCAAGCTGCTGCCACTGGAATATGTTCAGCGTCTTCAACTTTGTCTGAAACAGCCGTGTCTGCAAGTCTTTCCACTCTTCAATCTTGCTGTCCTCACAGTTGTTGAGCTTAATCTCACGCACGCCACCTATCATCTGATAGATTATGTCCTGCTCGTCGGCAAGCTGGTTGAACCGCTTCAGGTCAAGGTCGCGACGGCGGCGCATGAAGAACTGCGTCCACCCCACATACATCGCATTTCCTACGCAGAAGACCAACAGAATAATGACGTTGTAGTAGGCAAGGATTGATGCAAACACCACAAAGCCAACCATCGAGAATAGCGTCTCTACTGACGAGCCAGTAAGGAAATCCTCTATTCGGTCGTTGTCGCGTATGCGCTGGTTGATGTCACCCATAAGGCGGATGTCGAAAAAGCGAAATGGCATATGCATCAGCTTTGAGAGAAATTCGGAGACTATGGTGATGTTGACGCGCATGTTCATGAACAATGCCATGCGGTTGCGCACAATGCCAACGATCAGGCTCGACACAAACACAATCATCTGAGCAATGAGCATGAGTGTTATCATGTTAATGTCGCGCTGTCCGATGCCAACATCCACCATACGCTGCGTGAGGAACGGGGCTATAAGCTGAAGTGCGCTTATGAGCAGCATTGTAATGAAGATACCGGTGAGCGACTTGCGGAAACGCTTAAAATACCTGGCAAGGAATTTCAAGCCCGAGCTTCCGTCTTGCTTCCTGGGCTCATAGCTGTAGAACCGGTCGGTGGGCTGCAAGAGCAGGGCAATGCCGTAGTGACGGTTGCCTTCGCTGTGTCCCCAGCACTGCTTAAGCTCTTCTTCGGAATACTTGAGACATTTGCTTGCCGGGTCGGCTATATAATAATAGGTGTTGCCACGCTTGCGCCGCACCTTGTAGCACACCACAAAGTGATGCTGGTTCCAGTGCAGTATGCATGGCAGCGGAATGTCTCCGGCAAGCCTGTCGATGGTGAGCCTCACGCCCATTGTCTTCATGCCAATCTTTTCTGCCGCCTCGCTTATGTCGCGCAGCGACACGCCGTTGCGTGTGGTATGGCAAAGTTCGGAAAGCTCACGCTCAGAAAAACGTTGCCCGTAATGGCGGCATATCATGCGAAGACATGACACACCGCAATCACGGGCATCGTTTTGAATATATACATGAAACATATTCTATATCATTGATGGAAAAATTCATTCACACGCAGACTCTCTACTCTGTTCTCATCAGCACATCATCGCTTCCTGATGACGACTGTGTGGACAGGTTGCGGTTGAACAGGCGATATGTCAGCGTGAGCGACACGCCTCGCATGTCGTTTGTGCCGTAGGTTCCGTTGCGTGTATTGAGATAGCTGTATGAGCAGTTGTTGTAGTTGGCATGGTGGAGAATGTCGGTCACGCCGAAACTGATAGTGAGCCGTTTCTTCAACAAGTCCGACCGCACACCTGCCGACCAGTTGTCTGCCCTGCGCTGCGTGGAGAAATTCTCTTTATTGAAGCTCTGGTAGCTGAACGACGTGTATACGCTTGTGCTCTTGCCAACGGGATAAGACAGATTGAAGTTGCCTTCCCAGTATGGCGTAGTCACGGTGTGGCGCTTGCCAAGGAAGTAGTAGACATCATGCGGAATCGTCACCACCACATTACTGTTGAAGAACAACTTGCCAAAAGCATGGCGGTAGTTAATCATTCCTACGTAGTGCTCCAAACGGTGGGTGTTGACCGGCATATCCGTTGTCACGTTGCGGTCGTCCGACTGACAGAAGGTAGCAGTCTCTATCGGGTCGTATTTGTTGACATATCCCACTCCCATGACAAGGCCGTTGCCTATAAATCCGTAGAGGAAATACCTGTCGAGATACGATGGGCGAAGGTCAACATTTCCGGTGGAATAGGCGAGCGAGTCCTTGTAGGATGGATAAGGGTTCAAACCCTGGTAGCCCTGCCTGTCCAACGTGCGCATATAGACACCACGCAGAGCAACCTTTTTTGCGACTTGCCATTGCAACGTTACCGACGGCAGGATGTCGGAGGTGTGGCGCTCAGCCTTGTAGGAGTCAGTTCCAGTGTTTATTTTTATACGCGTGTCGGAATACTCGTAGCGTGCACCTACATTTACGTAGAATTTCTTCCATCCGCGTTGCAGTGAGAGGTAGCCTGCCGTAACGTTGTCGCTCAGTGTTTGGTGGTTGCTTGCAGCCGACACATTGGCAAACATGTTGTTTGTGGAGAAGTCGAGCGGATAGTGGGTGTTGTAGTAGCGTGCGCCCACCTCGGTGCCGATGCCTCCAGGTAGTTTGAAGCTATAAGAGCCATTGAGCGTGACAATGTTGTAGGTGCCTTCCGAGCGCGAGTAGACACTCGACTTGCTGTGTGTGGTGCGGCTCTCCTCATCGCTTGTGTTATCGATATGGTTACTGAGTATCGAATAGTCAGCCGACAGATTGAGGCTGCTGTTCTCCGACAGGTCGCCTGAATAGGAAAGCGATATGTTGTGCAGGTTGCGCTGTGTCTTCTCCTTGCGCACTATGTCCTTCTCCTCGGTCTGGTCGCGGTCTTTATATGTAGTCAGTTCGTCGGCGGTCGTGTTGTCCTTGGTGTGGGAGAAAGTGTAGACGAGTCCTATACGGTTGTTTTCGTTGATATAGAAGTCGTTGGTCCACGTCAACTCGTGCGACATGTTGCGCACGTAGGAATGGTTGGCCTCGTCGCTGCGGAATGTATAGTCAGGACGGTAGATTTCCGTGAAGTATGTCTCCTTGTTGAGATTCCTTAACTGGCTGTACGAGTAGTCAACAGTAGTCGCCCACTTGCCGCGGCTATAAGTGAAGTCGAACGATGGTTCTTCCGACACCTTCCGGCGCATGGTGAGCATGTTGTAAAGATTGAGCGACATGTAGTCTTTCATCGGCTTCAGCGTGACTATGTTAACAACAGCGTTTGTGCCCGATGGATATTTTGCAGAAGGCTCATACTCTATCTCTATGCGTGCCACATTGTTTGCCTTGATGGTGTTGAAGATGTCCTGCTGCGTCACTTCCCTGCCGTCGATATAGTATTTCGGTGCGCCTTTACCTATTACCTGAAACTGGTTATGTCCTATCATGACAAGTCCAGGCACCATCTTGAGCATGTTGCCAAGATTACCCATGCCACTAAGATACGAACCTTTCACGTTGACAATGTCTTTGGTTCCTTCATGCGACACGAGTGGGCGCTTGCCCGTCACAACCACAGAGTCGAGATTGACACTTTTGTATACAGTACTGTCGTTAGGGGTTTGCGCCATCGCGCCAATCGGCGACAGCAATAATGTTAAAAGGAGAGTGTGTCCACATGTCTTATTATTCATATCTTATTCTTTTGGTTTTATTTTGATTTTATTCTGTCATATAGTACTGGCAGCATGTCGGCAAGATAATTCTTGTATATAGAGCAATATGTCTTGTGGCTGCGGTCCTTGCAATTCGCGATGTCGTTGGGACAGCCTCCACCGCACACTGGCAACACTGCACAATGTCTGCACTCGTCATCATCAAATGGATCGGCAAAGAATGTCATGTCTGCCAACTTGCCAAATGATATCTTGCCATCAGTAATATTGCCTATGCTCATTTTACGTTTTCCCAAATGCTCTAGACAGCGATATATATTTCCTTCTGGGTCGATGACGGGCTGGTTGCCACAGCGGTACATGCACGGCAAACTCTTGCCTGGCATCTTTGTCATCAATTCCGGATAACGGCCTTCGGCAACAGCCTCGGCCCCCTTCTCAAACAACTGGCGGTCGGTCATGCACACGCCTGTGCGGTCGAAGCCTGTACGGTTTTGTATGTTGTTGCAGCCTATGGCAATGCGCCCGGACTGCATCTCTTCATTGAACTCTCCCTGCATGTATTCATACAAATCCTCGTAGGCACTGGGATTGGTATTGTCAACACCAACCTGAATGGTAAGCTGCACGTCGGCAAGCGACATCAAGCTATGTATGTTGGCTATGATGTCGGCAAACGACGGCTTTCCGCCTTTATAGAAGCGTCGCTTGTCATGGGTTGCGGCTGTACCGTCAAGTGTTATCTGCAGATGGGTAAGGTGCAATGGCTCAAGGTTGGCTGCCACATCGGCGGTGAGCAGGCTTCCGTTTGTCACCATGCTTGACACGAACTCCACCCCAGCATCATTCAGTCGGCTACAAACAGAATGTATCACCCCAAAGGCAAGCAATGGTTCCCCACCGAACCAGTTGATTGCTATATTCTTGTTCTCTGACTGCTTTACAAGGTAGTCAACAATGGCATCCTCGACAGGCTTCTTCATCGTCGGCATTGTCTTGTGCGTGCCCTCAAAACAATAGCCGCAACCAAAATTACAGCACATCGTCGGCGCTATTGTCACTGCCAACGAGCGTCTGTCGAACATCTTGTTATAGTAAATATACCTATATTTGTTTATCTCTGTCTCATGGCTGTCTACAATAAACCCTTGTTGACGTAATGTGAGCAACAAATGCTCATCATCCGTATCAAAAATGTGTTGCCATACAGACGCTGAAATCTTGATGAAGGCGGACGTGAGTGTGTTAAACACCCACGCACCATCACCAAGGATTTTCGTTATATTAAACTGAGAGAGTTCCATTTTGTGCTTCATATTATCACTTTTGGGTTTTCGTGGTGCAAATCTACTTTTTTTTATTGAGAATCTAAATAAAATGAGAAACTTTCTTATTCACAAAAACTTCACAAGAGTTTACAGAAAATTCACAAATCATTGTCAACTATTTATAAATGAACTCTTTACATATTCATCAAAGCTTTTTGACGTGCCTTGCTTACCTGTCATTTTTGTATACAATCGCTTGCGTACATTTGAAATATTTGACATGGAATTACCTGTAATCATTGCTATCTCTGAAGGAATAAAGCCCAACTTTACCAGTATTGTTATTTCAAATTCCAACTGAGTCAGCATTGGCTTTAGAGAATACAGCGAATGTAGCCTCTGAGATACAAAAGAAAACAATTCGCTCCATTCATGCTTAGAAGCTGCTGTTCGTTTTATATTTGCAAGTTCCTTAAAATAAATCACAACTTCACATTTACTAAAATCAAAATCATCATACTGCTTCTTTAGAACATTCAATTCATCTACATATTTTTGTTTGTCTGCTATTAACTGTTCAACTTGTATACTATGTATACTTTTAAGTTTTTCTATCTCTCCTTCTACTTTGTGTAACTCAGTTAACACTTTTCTATGTTCCTTGTTTTCATTCTCGATTTTATTCAAAGAAATCTTAAGTTGTTTCTGTATCAACTTCTCTTTAGTTTTCTGCCTATACCATAAAAATATTGCTACAAAAATACATGCAACAAACACAACAACAAAGACTATGAGTATGTTCCACAATCTCTGCCGCTCAACCTTTCCTTTGTAATACTCTCTAAATTTTTCTTTTGATTTATAAGCTGCTTGTAATTGCTGTGTTTGAGTTATAGATAAACATGAGTAAGAAGAATCGTTTTCTTGACATGACAGTTCTGAATATTTGGCAATAGAATCCATATTGCCATAGCGTTTGTAAAGTGACAGCAGACCTTTAAATGAAGCCTCACGAACAGAATGATCTTTAGTGGACTTAATACCTTTCTCAAAATAATGCCTTGCCTTGCTTAAACTATCCTTGGCTAAATAATAAATTCCCTTCAATGTATAATAATATTCTCCACCATTAAACACTACACCATGTTGGTCTACATCTCCAGACAATTTATCATAGTCATCCAACACTTTGCCAACTTCATCTATTTTTCCTTCGGCAAGCATCTCCTCCACAGAAGGAACTAATGCCTTAGAAGCCTCACATAATAGATTTTTTCTTAGCAACAAATCTTTTATTTTTTTTCTCAACACATAACCGTCATGTGCTCTACCTTCAGAATCTAAGATAGCAGCAATCTGGATTTCTGCACTAACAGCAGCTATAGTGTCCTTTGCATTAAGGAAAAGGTATTTTGCATTATTATATTCCTCTTCAGCCTCACTTAATGCAAATTGAGCAAGCAAACACTCACCTATCTGCCCATGCACACGAGCCAATAATGCATACTCCACCGAATCCGGCTTCTCTTTTTTATACTCTAACGCCTTATGATAATACTCCAATGCCTGCGGATAATCCTTCAAGTCGCGGTACACACTGCCGAGAATATAATAAGCCGACATGCTCTCATAGTCAGTGCCGTGATTGTCGAAGTATTCTGCCGTGATTCTCATTATGCTGTCCGACTTGAACGGCTCCATGGCAGCGTTTTGCGCACGTCCACGAATCAGTCTCAGCCTCATGATCTCAGAAGTTGACATGTCCGCAGAGTCAGCACGCATAATGCTATCCGCCATTGATAACGCGATACCAGGATTCTTATTTGCAACACTGTCGACATGCAGTAAAAGCATGTCAACACGCTTGTTGCCACAAGATGCTGTCATTACGGCAACAAGTAATACAATAAAAAAGGCTACACTATGTTTGTTCATACTCATTATTTGCTTAGCACAAAAAACGAGGGTGCATCAGAAGAAACACCCTCACCTTTCAACTCACCACCCCACAGAAATGGGGTCTATGGGTCACAACGCAACGTCAGCGTTAGTTTTAAAACGTCTCTTACAACGAATGTAGTTTCCGCGCTGTATGTATCTGCCGTGGCACGAGATGCCATCCTTTGCATACTTCTTCTTGCAGTCAACGTCGCCACCAATGATGTCGTCCATCTCGTCAAGTTTCAGAATGTCAATAGTGTCTGACATTCCAACATTTAATAAATCGATTTTCTTTTCCATATTAAACTACTATTTAAATTGTAAGACAAACAGGCATTATACTTACGCAAAGTTACAACTAATATTTGGAAACTGAGCAATATTACAAATAAATTACTTTGCAAATACTTCTGCAAATGCTTTTTGTGCAAATTCCACAGGATTTCCTTGAGCCTCGTATGGATAAGCATTATGTTGCAATGTCCACTTCTCATCCATGGCATAGAAATCTATGTCTTGCATAGGCTTGCCATCTAATGTTGCTCTAAGAGCTGAAAAATAAGCCTTCCAGCGAGGATAATAGAAGTCGGCAAGCACTCCATTCCATTCCTTATGGGCATACTCACGCAACCCTCCACGTTCGGCAGCACTACGGTTGCCCCATGTTGTAATCTGCACACGGGCGTTCCATTCATAATGGTCGCGCTCAACATCATTCGTTCCAAGCAATCGGGCATAGCGTATCCAACGTCCTACCATAAAGTCGGGCATTGACGAAAGCAGACGGTCTTGCTGCTGTATTATATCAAGGAACTTGCTTGTAGTATGGTCGAACATCTTGCGGTCCTTTGCCTTATATGCAGCCACTATCTCATCATATACATAGCGTGCCTGCTCGGCTATAGCCTGACGTGTGATATCCACCAGGTCGTAGCAGAAATTGGCATTGGCATTCACCTCATGCGAAGCTTCCACCAAAAGCTGTGCTGCCCGGATAACATCATCAGGATTGTAATATTCCTCCATCTCCGACCACGACGACACCTGATAGGCATACAACGACGGACGCGCACAAAGTATCGACTCATGACATCCCTGCTCCACAACCTTGGCGTGTGCTCCATATATCGACTGTGCAAGCAAGAGCCATGCCTGCTGCACCTTCGCATTGTTTATCCTGCCATAACGTGCCTCCACATAATCATGAAGCCATTCTTTCCATGCAAATTTGCTGTCGCGCCATGGCAATTCTGTTACAAGTTCATACATCACCGGATTGTTCTCTATGCCTTCCATAGTAAGGCCTACACCTTTGAGTGTAGAAGCAAAATTGCTCTGACGCGCCTTATAGTACTCATCTATCACATGCTGCAGTTTACCATACAATCCTACATTGCCTCCATAATTAAGCAACATGCAGAAAGCCCAGTCATGTCCGTTGAAACCTTCCTTGCGATACCATGACGACTCAGGGTCGCCCCATTGTGGTCGGCTCTCAGAATAAAGATCGAGCACCAACATGTCGCCATTCTTTAAGTTGCGTATCATGTCTGGATAAGGACATGCCTGCCACGACTGAGCCACCCATACAGCCTTAGGATTTACCTTTTTCATCTCCGCCATAATAGCCTCACCAGCAGCTTTCAAGTCTACTCCATTCACATTTCCACCCTCATGAAATGGATCCATACTGTAGAAATCAACTTTGCCGTATAATTTCTGCTGCTCCTTATAATATAATGAAGCAATTTCAGAGAAACGTCTGTCTGTAGGAAGAAGGAATGCAGGACGCTTATAGTCGCACCACTTGCCAGGGTCAGCAACATTTAGTCCGAGTCGTTGCTTGGCGTCATGCGGCACCATGCCAGAATAACCTGGCAAACATACATGTATGCCAAGCTCCTTCATTCGCTTCATTATCTGCTTTTGGAGTGTCTCACGCTGACGATACCAATTATCAGAGTTTGGACCACCCCAACCCTCAAGATTATTCATCAGCCACCAAGCCTGAAAAGCAGGACCTGCAATAAACTGATTTGCCTCCTCTTTCGAATAACCAAGTTTCAATAATACATTGCGCCAAACAACGTCTGTACCAACAATGTCAAGGCAAAGATTTATGCCATGAAGAGCCATCCAGTCAAGTTCCTGCTCCCAACGTTGCCAATTCCAAAAAGCCATAGAATAAGACAGAGTGCAATAGTTGAGATAATAACGATACTTTATGTCTGTCTCGTGTCTTTCCACTTCTTGCACAAGCGGAAGAGTAGAAGGCAAAGAAGCATGCATTGAGTTCCATGTAAGATGCACTCCTACACGATACTTCAAATACCAATTAATACCAGAGGCAATACTCACATAGTTGTTGCCACGAATAAAAGGCTTACCATTCTTGGTTGAAATCTCAAAGAAATCACGATCGGAATGCACTGTTTCAGTTATAAACTTACGTGATGCACCCTTATCAATGCGTTCAAGCAATCCTTCAATAGGTGTAATGGCAAACAAATGCGATGCTATAAAAAGCATCAACACTGCCAAAAGGTTTCGTTTTTGTTTCATTGTTTTTATAGTGGGTTTGTTTATTTTATAAAGAATGATGTAAAGGTACGAATTATTTCGCAATAAAACTATTAATTTTCTACGTATAGGAATAAAAAAAAGGTCTCCAAAGTCGTTAGACCTTGAAGACCCAAGTAAAAGAAGGCAGCCACCTACTCTCCCGCATTGCA
>CAKQEI010000050.1 GCA_934230115.1 uncultured Prevotella sp.
CCGATGCTTGTAGAAACGGTGATTGACTTAGGCGCCTCGGTGCCTATTGTATTCTCGCTGTCTGAGCAGCTGCCCAGAGTCATGGTCATTGCTGCGAGAGCAATCATGTAATACTTTGTTTTCATCTTTATTCTTTATTTATAAATTATACATTATCTAATGGGTTCTATTCTATTTGCCGTTATTTCCATATAGCACGGTAGTATTTTCTGTGCCTTTCTTCCAGATCTCAGGAAGCCTACCTTTATTTACCAACGCATTATATGCAGCCTCATCTCGTACTTTGAGTGTGCGGGAGCTTGCGTCGGTTCCGGCATTATAAAGCCAATCGGTAACACAAGCACTTTTTGATGTAATTTCTGATTCTAGCCCTAACATTGTGACGGTTGACAATTTCTTGCAATAACTGAACATTTGAAAATAGCACCAATCTGATAATGTTGTAGCAGGCAATACTGGGGCAGATTCGAGACTTGTACAATAGAAGAACATACAATCATAGCAGTTTGTTGCTAATGTTGTAGCAGGCAAATCTGGGGCGGAGGTTAATACACCGCAATTATAGAACAACATATTGAATCTGGCGTTTTGGGTATCTACAGTATCATAATATTTCCAGTTCAGCAGCGTGCGGATGTCGCCTGTGCAAGCTACATTCACATTATTAGTAAATGTGATGTTTGAATATTCTTTGGTATTATTCGCAGTTCCATAAGGATTTGTGCCACGTAAGCGAAGGTCGCCATTTGTTCCACCAAAGGTAATTTCTGTGTTTGCCACAACATCTTGCCATTTGCCATTTTTCACAGAATACTCAAGCCCTGAGATTGTGTAATCTCCATAAGTGATCATCCTAAACTTTTGCTCCGCATCTGCTTTAAAGGTGACGTATGGGATGATATGTTCTGCTTTACTACCTTCAGTAATTATCCCCGTATTATCCCAATCTGCCACGCTAATACCAGAAACGGAAATCTTGTTCTTACCAACGGTGAGCTTATAGGTATAGCTCTTGCCGGCTACGAAAGTAGTTGGGGTGGTGGTGTACTTTTCTGTTGTTTTGCTTTCTCCATCTGCTACTTCAAGAGAGAGGAAGGGGGTGGTGCTTGGGGTATATTTTGGATCGATAAGGGCATAGAACTTATTATCGTGCTTATACGCTTTCACACCACAGATGCTGAGGCTGCTGACGTTATCAATCGTGGCTCCGGCATACTGGTCGTTGAAGCCTGCAATCTCTACTACCACTCTCGCCATCTTGCGCTCCATGATGAGAGAAAGTTGATTGCTGTTGTTGGTATTGGTTTTCGGACCGCTAAACGACATGAAGTCGGCGTCAGCAAGCGATTTTAGGCTGTTGTATTCCGTAGGCTGGGTGATGGTACCATTGAACGTAGCAGGGTAGTAGGCGGTGAAATTCATCGTCTCCTTTTCCCACTTCAGGAACTTGTTGCCCTGTGGCTGCCATTCCGAGCCGTCATACTTATAAGTTACGGCATCCTGGCCATCAGCCTTGACGCTTATCTCATCATTTTCATTGAATTTCGCCTGTTCTTCAGCAGTACCCAGCGGATTGCTGCGGGTGAAGCCATCGGCAGATGCTTTACCTACTTGCGCAGTGATGCGCACAGCGTTAGGGTCGCTGTGGAATGCAGAGAGGAGGTCTTCTGATTCGGAGCAGGCTGACAGCGCCAGAATGGCGGCTGCGCATCCCATCAATCGTCTCATGATCTTCATTGTCTTCATAATCTTGTTGTTTATGTTGTTATTATCTGTTTAATCCGTTTTCTTTCCATTAATCGGTTTCCTTCTTTTCACCGTCTTTACCATTTCCTTCGCCCCATGGAGCAACAGAGAAGGATACAGGCTGCACCTTGTCGTCTCCGGCTATCAGCTTGAGCGTATAGGCGGTGGTTGAGGCCAGCGTCAATTCCTTATTATATGTCCACTCATAGAGCTTGCCATCCACCTTGAAGCTGACAGTAAAGTTTCCGCTTGCGATGGTTTGAGGAATCAGAATCGCCTCATAGGTAGCTGATGCCTTGGTGATGACTCCGTTTGCGTCCTTACTAAATGGGGTTGCGCCGGTATAGAACGGAGTGATAGGGGTAGGGTCACCGTAAGCATTATTAATGCCACCGGAAGCTAAATCTCCTGAAACCGATGAACCATCAATCTTTACATCCGTAATCTTCTTGCAGATATCCTCGGTAAATTCAAACTCGCTGCCCAGTTCGATGGTGAGGTTGATTTTACTCATAGCATGCTGTAATTTCACTGTGATATCATCTTTAGTAGGAGAATACTGGGTGAATGGCATGTATAAGACGTCGGCTTCCTTCAGTTGGTCATCACTGGTTTGGTCTGTGGGAATAGTAATGGTTCCAAGGTTCGTAAAAGCTGTTACGTCAACTTTGTCATTCATGTTTGCCCATAGCATGGTGACCTCCTCGTCAGTTCCACCCTTAAGTGTCTCATCGGGTTTATAGGTTTTCCAGCTATCTCCAACCTTTTTTGCCCAAACCAGATAATTGTATTTGTCGTATCTATAGATGTCATGTTGGACCTCGAGTATAAACCCCGTAGGCTTGTCAGCATCAGAATATCCCGCACGTGTTGTTGGCTCATCCACGCTAACGTTGAGCTTGATAGGAGTATCTGCCAGGTAGTCCTGGCTGAATTCGCTGTTTGAGTCTGAGCAGCTGCCCAGAATTATGCTTATTGCTGCGAGAGCAATCATATAAAACTTTGTTTTCATCGTATATCTTTGTTTATAAATTATACATTATCTAATGGGTTCTATTCTATTTTATTTCGGTGTTATCTTTCTTCAGCACGGTAGTACCTTTAGCACCTTTCTTCCAGATGGCAGGGAGATATTTTGTATTACTTTCCAACTCATTATAGGCAGCCTCATCTGTTACTTTGAGTGTGCGGGATTTTACGGTTTCGTCGGTTCCGGCATTATACAACCAATAATCGCAGCAATCAGTTGCTTCCGAAATTTTGTCGCCTGGTGCCAACATAGTGACGGTTGACAATTTTGTACAACCTTCGAACATACCATAATAGCAGTAATTAGCTAACGTTGTAGCCTTTAATTCTGGGGCATCCGTGAGACTTGTACAACCTTCGAACATATTAGAATAGCAGTAGTCTGCTAACTCTGTAGCCTTTAATTCTGGGGCATCCGTGAGACTTGTACAACCATAGAACATACCAGAATAGCATTTTCCTGCTAACGTTGTAGCCTTTAATTCTGGGGCAGCCGTGAGACTTGTACAACCGAACATATAAGAATAGCATCCGTGTGCTAACGTTGTAGCCTTTAATTCTGGGGCAGTCGTGAGACTTGTACAACCAAAGAACATACTATAATAGCAGTCACCAGCTAATTTTGTAGCAGGCAATTCTGGGGCAGAGGTTAATACAGCGCAATCTTTGAACAAATAACAGAATCTGGCATTGTTGGTCTCTACTATATTATAGCTTCTCCAGTCCAGCAGCGTGCGGATGTCGCCTGTGCAAGCTACATTCACATTAGCTTCTGTGAATGTGATGGTTGAATATGCATTCCAAGCAGTCGCAGTTCCATTTGAGTTTGTGCCACGCAAGCGAAGGTCGCCATTTGTTCCACCGAAGGTGACTTCTTTATCTACCACAACATTTTCCCATTTGCCATTATTCACAGAATACTGAAGCCCAGAGATGGTGTAAGAACTATTATTGGTTGTCATCTTAAACGTTTGATCTTCTTCTGCTTTAAAAGTGATGTATGGGGTAGGGCATTCTTCTGTTTTACCTCCAGTAATATCCCCCGTAGTCCAATCTTTCACGGTGATACCGGAAACAGATACCTTGTCCTTACCCACGGTGAGCTGATAGGTGTAGCTATTGCCGGCTGTGAGAGCAGGGATGCCGGTGAGCGTTTCTGTTGTTGTTTTGCTTGCTCCTTCTGCTACATCAAGAGAGATGAAGGTTTCGGAGTTTTGGGCTTCGCATGGCTTGATAAGGGCATAGAACTTATTATCGCTGTGCTTATACGCTTTTACACCACAGATGCTGAGGCTATTGACGTTATCAATCGTGGCTCCGGCATACTGGTCTTTGAAGCCATCAATCTCTACTACCACTCTCGCCATCTTGCGCTCCATGATGAGAGAAAGTTGATTGCCATTGGTATTGCTTTGCTTGCCGCTATACGACATGAAGTCGTTGGCAGCAAGTGTAGCCTCGGTGTATTCCGCAGGTAGGGTGACTTTGTCGAGGTTGCCATCGAACGTAGCAGGGTAGTAGGCGGTGAAATTCATCTCATCGCTTTCCCATTTCAGGAACTTGCCGTCCTGCGGCTGCCATTCCGAGCCTACAAGCTTATATGTCACGGCATCCTGGCCATCAGCCTGGACGCTTATCATATCATTCTCATTGAAATTCTTCTGCGTTTCAGCAGTACCCAGCGGATTGCTTCGGGTGAAGCCATCGGCAGATGCTTTACCTACTTGCGCAGTGATGCGCACAGCGTTAGGGTCGCTATGGAATGCAGAGAGGAGGTCTTCTGATTCGGAGCAGGCCGTCAGCGCCAAAATGGCGGCTGCGCATCCCATCATCCGTCTCATTATTTTCTGATACTTCATGGTTGTTTGTTGTTTAAATGTTAATGTTATTAATGAATGATTTCTATTATGCGTTAATGTTTTTTTGTCGTTCAGTTGTCGGGATTGAATATTTCGCCATGATACACCCAGCCCTCGGTCCAGTCGTCTATCCTGATGCTTGAAAGGTACATGTATGGCTTCATCTCGTCATATTCCAAGTTGACAATATACTTGCCGCTTGGCTTCATGATAGGAGCGTTGATGTCGTAGTTGGCTATGGAACCATCAGGAGTTTTAAGCGTTAGAAACAGGTTGGTGGTATTATTGCCATAGCACGTAGGCATCAGGAGCAATGGTCCTGTTATAGACTTATCGTCGGACATGGACATATTAACCAGAATATTGTATTCTTCCTTTGTCTTTGTTGCTATGCCGAAAGTTCCATCTTCATTTTGCTGCAATGCCAAGAGTCCGGTTGCCACATTCAGCACTTTTCCTGTGATTGTTGTATTTTGAGGAACGCCATTAATGATGATGGAGAGTTCGGCAAGCACACGCCGCATGTCGCTTTTTGTGATATAGTGTACTTCCTCGTTGTCGATGGTTATCTCCGTGACGCCATAATAGGCATGGTAGGTTGCGGCATTGGGGGTGGACAATCCAAGCTGTACCATGTTCATGTCCCCCGCGGCCCTTGTTGGCTCCCCCGCGGCCCTTGTTGGCTCCACCATGATGTACGGCTCCACAAAGTTAGCTGTAGTGAGTATTCGGTAATTGCCTTCGGGCAGAGAGAAGTTCTGGCTTGCTATATCCTGCGGATTGGCAAATTGGTCTTCCTCCACTAAAGAGCCATTGTCGGCATTGAAAATCCAGATTTTCACATCCTTCACTTCCGTGCCTTGGTCGGCTTCGTCTTGCCATGCAAGCGATACCGACAGACTGCCATCGTCTTCATCGTCGTGAACATTATGGTCGCACGCGGTAAAAAGGCATGGTATGCATAGCAGCACCCATAGCCAAACGTTGATTTTTGTATTTGTTCTCATCCTAACATTAGTTTTATGGGTTACTATTGTTTGTGATATTAAAGCCAAACCTTAAGCCACTTTCCCAGACAAAGTTGTTCTTGTGCTGATACTCAGGCATACCGTCTATACGTTTGCCCGTAAGGCGTGTCAGTCCGGAATAGAAGCCAATAGTCAAGAGAGGGTTAAGCTGGTAGCCAACCTGCAGGTCTGCTCCATACCCAAAGTGGCATTTGGTAGGTGCTTTCGCAACATCTTTGCCGTCGGAAATAGTCTGTATGTCGGCTTTGGTTGTTACGGCGTATAGGTGAGGCGAGAGCGATATGTTCCAGCGGCTGTTGGCAGGTTTGTGCCACAATGCCAAGAGGTTGACGTTGACTCTTGCTCCATACCATCCCATTGTGGCATGGCTTTTAAGGTTGGCATATTCCCAACATTCCATGCCCAAGACGGCTGCCTTGTAGTGGCGTCCATCGCTACCCAGCCAATAATGTCGCTCCACACAGCAGTCTTGAGCCGATAGGCTCACCTCGCCATACTTGGCAGACAGCTCTGCCGAGAGAATGGTGTTGAAACGATAGCCGCCATATACGCCAGCAGCCCAACCAAGGTGGGTTTTGTCGTGTCCGAAGCTTGAGAATGTGGAGAAAGCGAAGGGTATTCCACCTTCCACTCCTGCATACCAACCTTGCGAATTGGACTGAGACTTGCCATCTGCTTTAGCTTTCGCAACAGAAAGAGGGAGTAGCAGCGCAAATAATACTGCCAGAAACCTAATCTGTGTTGTCAAGAAATGTGTCATATTAATAAGTTTAGATATATTCGTACTGAAAATTTGGCTTTTATGAGCCTAAATACCTCAAAAATGAGTGGGCAAATCATGTATCAAGTATAGTTGCCAATAAATATTTCGTGCTGCAAATATACTGTTTTTAATTTAAATTAGGTGTCTACTTTTAGTGTTCATGTGTCTACTTCCTACAAAAAAGGTGTCTCATTCCTTGAATGAGACACCTGTACATAGCTTATACAATCTGATTTTCTCTCCATTCGGTAGGAGTGCATCCCTCCTTAGTCTTGAAAAGGCGGTAGAGATAGGAGCGGGAGGAGAATCCGCATTCGAGCGAGACGATGTCGTTGGTATAGTCAGGATTTTCCAACATCATCTTTTTTGCCGCATTGAAACGTATGTCGGCGAGCCATATTCTGAAGGTCGACTTCAAGCATTGGTCGAAGAATGCAGTAAGCTCGTCTTTGGTGATGCCAATTGTATCCGAGAGAGTGAGCATGTTCACCGTGTTGTCCTTGTAGCCTAAATTCGTGCACCATTCGTCAAGACTGTGCTGAATAATGTTTCTTTCACTATCCGATAGCAGGCATTGTGATTTCGCGTTTCCACCGTTTTTTTGTCTTTCCTCTTCTTTGTCCAAGAGTTCTTCGGTAGGAGTGTAGTTGCTGCCAAGAGCTATAAACGAAAGATTGAAGAACAACAGTGCAAGCAAAACAATAGGACCTATTATATATAATAAGGTGATGGAGAGGATGGCAACCGGCATGGTGAGAGACGCAAGCAATAGAATGACGACACTTGCGCGTGAATATCTCACGTAGGGCAACATGTCGGTTGCAGACATTGTTTCCAACATTTTCTTACGTCTTGACATCTCGCGTAGTATCATGGCTATACAGTAGACTACACTTGCGCAAAACAGAGCGAGCATCATATATAGCCCCTCTTTGATGAATAGGCTATGATGTAGGTAGACACTAACGCCAAAGACCAAGAGAATGGCAGCATAAATTACCCCGCACACGATGTTCATCTTACTGCTTTTGGCACGGGTGGTCTCTATGTTGTAGACACTCATAGAGATGAGCGAGAAGCATGGGGTATAGATGAGGATGTTGATAACAGCTCCCAAACTGTCGTCGATGGCACGGAATCCGAAAAACATCTGTACTACATATTGCATAGCCAATCCGATCAGGGCGGCAACTATCATCCAGCGCGACCGCTCATACCGCTTGTTCCTCCACCTTACGTGCAGAGCAGAGACTGCCACTATGAAGGCATTGATGAGCATGAATATGAAGCATGCAAATTGAAATAGAAATAAAGAGTTCATTAGTTTATTGTTTGTCAAAATCTTTGTACGAATGCTCCAGGTCCAGATAGTGGAAGTTGTGCTGTCGCTGGTCGTCGTGTGGCGGTATGGCCATGTAGTTGCCGTACTTGTTGGATAGGTAGGTGTTGTAGTCGGCAACGCCTTTGAGTGTGGCATCCTCGAAAGAGTAGGGTGTAGGAGTGCCAAGAGTAGATTTCAACAGTGTGCCTTTAGAGCCGTCGTCGTAGTCAGCCACAAGTCGGCATTGGTCGAAATCATATTCTTGCAGCAGAGTTCTGATGTGCTGCTGCACACGCTGCATGGTGTAGAGCTTGCGACAAAGAAGTGGCAGCCACGAGCTTGGACCGTGGCCATGCTTGTAGGGGTCGCGGTGAATGAGGTAGAGCAGGCGCTTGTAGTACTCGTATTTGGCGAAGTGGATCTTGCGCTTAAGCCATCCCTCTGGTGCACCGTCGATGGGGAACACGTCGATATAGATGCCGCCGAGATAGCGCAGGTGCATACGCTCGATGAGAGTAGTAGAGGCGTCTTGTATCTTGCCGAAGGGCAGCGGATACTCGCTGTCGGTCTCTGTGCACACCATCTCGTAGGGTTCAGGAAGCCATTCGGCAGCATGTTCTACAAGAAGGTTGTAGTCGGCGCGCGGCATGGCAATGTCGAGGTCGTCGTCCCATGGTATGAATCCCTTGTGGCGAATGGCGCCAATCATAGTTCCAGCCCAGATGTAGTAGCGCAAGTTGTGTGTCTTGCACACCTCATCCACTGCTTTTGCTATTTTCAGGATATGCTTGTGCACATCGTCTATATCGTAGTTGGCCATTTTAATGAAGTCTTGTTGATGATTTATAATAGTTCGGCAGGTATAAGTTGCTTTGCCTGGTTGAAGTCGTCCACGGTGTCAAGTTCGATGGAGAAGAGGTCGGTGGTGTTGACGGCACGGAAACTGTAGCCCTGCGGAATGAGCCGCTCGAAGGCGCGCTCATAGAAAATGTCAACAAGTTTCTCCTGCTCAATCATCTTTTCGAGTTCCGCGTAGAGAGCCTTGCTGTAGTCGGCCTTTATCTTCTCGATGCCCACCGACTCGCCCAGAGCGCGGCTTATGTCAAGCGTCTTGCTAATCTCCGTCACCATGTTGTTGTCGTCCACAATCACCTTCATTTCCTCCTCGCCAAGTTTATGGGTGTTCACGGCGAGAGCAGTATTGTCGTTATCTGCGATGCGCTTCACCACGGCAGGGTCGAAGAGAATGTCGCTGTCGAGTAGGATGAAGTCCTCGCCGTCGACGCTTGTACGTGCCAGCCACAAAGAGTAGATATTGTTGGTTGTGGTGTAGTCGTCGTTGTTGATGAATGTGAGGCGCATGTCGGGATAGTGCTCTGTGAGGAAGGAGCGTATCATTTCCTCGCGGTAGCCTGTGACAACAGTAAGGTCGTTGATGCCGGCAGCCTTCACGCTGTCAACGGTGCGCTGCAATAGCGAGCGCGAGCCTACAGTGAGCAAGCACTTTGGGCATTTGTCGGTGAGCGGGCGAAGGCGCGAAGCCATGCCCGCTGCAAGAATTACTGCTTTCATTTATCGTTGAATTTTTCTGCAATATGTTTTATCACGTCACACACAAGACGGTTCTGCTCACGTCGTCCGAGAGTGATGCGCATGTGGGTGTTGATGTCGGGTTCGTTCATGAACTTCACCTTGTAGCTCTGTTCGGCAAACTCCTGCTGCAAGGCCTCCTTCATGGCGATGGGATATTTTATGAGAATGAAGTTGGCAATCGACTTATACACCTTGAATCCTGGCAGCGCGCCAATCTCTTTGGTGTACATCTCGCGTGCCTCGTCCATCACGTTGGCAATGTCGCGGTAGTGGTCTTCCGACTTGATGGCAGCAATAGCCACCTCCTCTGACAGTCGGTCGTAGCCTAAATACTTGTTGGCATAGCGGCTGAAACGCTCCATCATCTCGCCTTTGCCCACGAATCCGAATCCCCAGCGCAGTCCTGGCAGTCCGTAGAACTTAGACAGCGTGCGGCAGAAGACGACGTTGGGGTGACGCTCAATCATGTCCTTGATGTAGCTGATGTCGGAAGTCACGTAGGAGGCATAAGCCTCGTCGATAAGCATAACCGAAGTTTCGGGCAGCATATTGGCGAGACGCTCAAGCTCTTCGTTGGTGAGTCCGTTGCCGGTGGGGTTGTTTGGCGAAGCCACAAGCATAATCTTGGGTTGCTCGTCGACAATCATCTTCTGCAGTCCCTCGAAATCGTAGGCAAAGGAGTCTTCGGTCTCGTAGACGGGATATTGCATGGTGATGCCGTTCACCTCGTCGGCGATAGACTTGTAGTACCACCACGAGAATTTGGGTATGAACATCTTCTTATTACCGTCGGCTTCGGTAAGAAAATAATGCACAGCCATTTTTAGCAAGTCTTCAGCACCATAGCCCAGAAGTATTTGCTTCTCGTCCATGCCGTAGTATTCGGCAAGGAACTCGGAGAAAATGCTCTTCTTGCCCTCGTCGTAGATGCGTGTGTAGAAAGCCAACTTGCGGATGTCGAAATTCTTGATAGCCTCTACCACCTCGTTGGATGGAGTGAAGTTGAACTCATTTCTATCAAGATAATTCAATTCTGTTTTCATTATCGTTTGGAGTTGTATGTTCTTTATATTGGATGTAATCTGTGCAAAATTAGGCAATTTTCTTGAGATACAAGCCTATTGTTCTTACAAATTGACCATATATATACAAAAAATCCCTTATTTCGAGTGTTTTATGCGCAACACATAGGCAAGCACACAGGATATGGTGAGAGTTATGGTGTATGTTGCCGATGCGAGCATGAAGAATTGTCGGTAGCCGATGTCGGAGAGTATCATTCCGCTCATGGAGTTGACGGCTATGATGGTGAGCGACATTAGGCTCAGAGCTATTGCCCTGCGCAATGTGCTGCCATTGCCTGTTGATGTGAAGTGCAGCACCACGGAGTGGCATATTGCAATGCTTATGCCCAAAGCCACACTTCCTGCAAGCATCACGGTGCTTGTGAGCGCGAGTGTGGCTCCCAGATGGTAGCTTAGGTAAAGCACCGACATGCCGTGCGACGCCATGGCAAAAGGCATTGCCATAAGGCACTTGCTTATGCTGAAACGCCGTGTGAGAGTGTTGCCCAAGACGCATCCCGCGCCTAAGCCGAATATAGAGATGGTGCCGAACGTCAGGCCTAATTCCTGTGGCGAGAGTCCGAGTCCTCCATTGTGTGGGGCGTCGATGATGAACAGGGGAGTGGTGCAGGCAAGCAATGCTTCGGGCAGAAGGCTCAACAGAAAGAAGTAGAGCAGAGCGCGGTTGCGCCAGCCTTGCAGCAGGCTCTCTATGGCAGCGTTGTAGTCGTGGCGGTGCAGCCCGAAGAGGTCTTTGGGTTTAGCCCAGCTCTGTTTGCCGCCAGGCAGGAAGATGCTGTGCCACAGCCACAGGAAGAACTCTATGCCAGCCATTATGTAGAACACCAAGCTCCATGAGTAGCGCACATTGCGCGTCACCACCTCCATGTTGCCGCCCAACATCGTAAGGGCTCCTATGCCAAAGAGCATCGACAGGTAGCGGAACAGCAGCGAGAGTCCGTTCTGCTTGAGGGTTTCGGCTGACTGCCGCTCAAGGTAGAAGCGTTCGAGGGCGATGTTGTAGAACACGCCCGACAGCACAAAGAAGGGTAGGAAGCACATGGTGCCTTGCTGCCAGTAGCCAGTAGGCAGAATGAAGGCTGTGGCCCAAAGCGACAGGGCAGCAATAAACTCTGACGAGAGAATCCACACCTTTGTGGTGCCACGGAAATAGGTGATGACCGTCTCAAACAGCGGACGCAGCACGAAGGGGAGGCACAGTATGGAGATGTAGAGGGCTGTCTGGGCATTGCTCAGTCCGTAGCGGCGCAGCATCACCAACGTTAGGATTAGGACAGACGGTAGCAGGCCGTCGCCGAATAACAGCGACGGAAACCACGACCAGCGTATGCGAAATGATGTGTTAGTGATGTGTTCTGTCATAATTCACCTCTTTTTTCCAAATTCCGGGTCTATCTTCAGGAATGCCGTCACAAGGAACGTGATGACGCAGCACGCCATTACAATGATGAAGAACATCTGATAGCCCACCATGTCCTTGATGTAGCCCGACACCATGCCAGGGAGCATGAGTCCGAGATAGGAGATGCCTGTGCAGATGGAGTAGTGGGATGTGCGGAACTTGCCCTGGCTGTAGAAGAGCATGTAGAGCGTAAGCACGGTGAAGCCAAGTCCGTAGCCAAACTGTTCGACAAACAGGCACGACGACACCACCCACAGATTGGAGTTGAGTGTGTAGCTGAGATATATGTAGACGACGTCGGGCAGGGTAATGGCGCACACCATAGGCCAGAGCCATCGTTTCATGCCGTCGCGACTGACAAGTACGCCGCCTATGATGCCTCCGAGCAGCAGTCCTATGAGTCCTACGGTGCCTTGTGCGAGTCCGTACTCCTCTGGTGAGAGTCCGAGTCCGCCTTCGGCTGTGGAGCGCATGAGGAATGTCTTTGTCATAGTGTTGAGCAAAGCCTCCGGGAATCGGTAGAACAGGAGGAAGAGCATGACTACTACCGTCTCCTTCAAGCCAAACTTGCAGAAGAATGAGCCTATCATTGTCTTCAACTCCTTTGCCACTTCCTTGGCACTCTTGTCCGACCCGCTGTCTTCGGCTGGTTTAGGCATCATGCGGCAGTGGTATAGCCATATACCTATGAACAGGGCAGCGAGTCCATAGAAAATCAATGTCCATGTGTAGACCACCGACATGTGGAACGTGTGCTCGAGCAATCCTGCGAGCGACACGAGTGCTCCGTTGACGAAAATCACGGCAAGCCGATAGAATGTGTTGCGCATTCCAACGTACTTGGCTTGGTTGTGCTCGTCGAGTTCTATCATGTAGAAGCCGTCGGCTGATATGTCGTGCGTGGCACTGGCAAACGCCATGGCAAAGAGGAAGAACATGGTGCCTTGAAACCATAATGCGGTAGGCAAGGTGAAGGCGATGCCTGCCAATGCGCTGCCCATGAGCAGCTGCATCGTCAGCACCCACCAACGCTTGGTCTTGAGCAGGTCGATGAACGGACTCCATAGTGGTTTCACCACCCAGGGCAGGGCAAGCCACCCAGTGTAGAGTCCTACCTCGGCGTCGCTCAGCCCCATCTGCATGTACATCACAATGGACAGGGCTGTGACGATGACGTTGGGCAGTCCTTCAGCAAAATATAGTGTGGGAATCCATGCCCACGGGTTTGACTTTTTCAATTTTGAGTTTTGAGTTTTGAATTTTGAATTGTTGCGCGTTGCGCAATTTTGAATTTTGAATTTTGAGTTTTGAATTGTGCGCAAGCGCATTTTGAGTTTTGAGTTTTGAGTTTTGAATTGTGCGCAAGCGCATTTTGAATTATTCAATTTTGAGTTTTGATTTTTGCAATTCACAATTCCTAATTGTTCAATTCCAAATCGGCTATGCCGATAATTCAAAACTCAAAATTCAAAATTGCCAACGCCGATAATTCAAAACTCAAAATTCAAAATTCAAAATTGCCAACGGCAACAATTCAAAACTCAAAACTCAAAATTCAAAACTCAAAAAAATCTACTTGTAGATTTTTTTTATCTCCGCTCCTCTATAGTAGTGCAGCAGGATTTGGTCGTAGTTGTAGCCATTGGCTCCCATCATGGCAGCTCCTATCTGGCATAGCCCCACACCATGTCCCCAGCCGGCACCCGTTATGCGGAACGTCTGCGGCACACCATCCTCGATGTTCTCCTTGTCCACCACGAAGGCACTACTGTAGAGATGCGTCTCGCTCAGGGCACGGCGTATTTCGAGTTCCTTGCCGATGGTGAAAGAGCGTTCGGAACCAACAATCTTCAGTCGGCAGATGCGTCCGCTACGTCCGCGCTCCACAGGCACAAGATCGATGATGTCGCCGAAGTCCATCTTCAGTTTGTTGGCAATCAGCGTCTTCAGCTGTTCCTGCGTGTAGCTGACGTGCCAACGGTAGAAGTCGGTAGTCTCCTGGTCGTAGTTGTTGAGCACCTCCGAGAGAATCTTCTTGTCGTTGGTGTTGCAGAAGGCTTCGGGAGCGGTGCGTATCCAGCGCTCGGCATTCTCCTCAATGGTAAGGTCGGGCAATGCCGCGTTGGCTGCATCCTTGCCGTTGCCGTCCTTGGCAATGTCCCTCACCGCCACGAGATACGGTTTCTTGATGTTCTCCCAGCAATACTGGAACTCCTCGGTAGCACCACCGCAGCATTTGGAGAAACGTGCGTCGCAAATCTCGTTGTCGTTCAGCAGAATCTGTCCTCGTGTGGCATGAATGGCCTGCGCCACACGTGGGCTTGTGGCCTTGGTGATGCCTTGGTAGCGTTGGCAATGGTCGTCGGCACACACGTCGAAGATAGTGTGGTCCTCGCGGTCGTACCATTTTATCAGCTCATCGTCCTTGCGTATGAACGAGAAGAAACCGTTGCCGCCAGCGCCCGTCTGCTGTTTGCGTCGCTGTTCTATTTGTGCCAGAAGCCAGCTGCGCGATATTACGGCGTGAGCCTTGAGCAGTTCGAGGCTTGACGTTGCGCTCATCTCGCTCGAAATGACGCTCTCCAGATACTGCTCCACGGGCAGCTCGTTGATGGCGCACACCTGGTCGGAGTCAACCACAAGTCGCAATGTGCCAAGGAAGGTCTGTGTCTCCTGGCGCTCCCAGTGGAAGTTGAGTCCTATGGTGACATCGTGCAATGAGAACGATGCGTCGGTAGACTGCGGATGGAAAGTAAGCTCGCGGTATTGGTTGCCGTTCCACAGAATGCCTCCCTCGTGAAACTCCACCACCTGCTCGCCCTCAATCATGCTGCCCTTAGCCATGTAGGGTGTGTTGAGCGAGAACGAAATCTTGGCTCCGCTAACGATGCCCACCGACACCGAAGGCTGTTTGCCGGCAAAGTGGTTTGTATGAGCCATATTGTCCTCAGAGCGAGAGCGCAGCTTTTCCACAGTCTCGGCAAAGTCGTTAGGCTTCATTCCACATTCCTTTAGAATGTCAAGAGCCTCTTCGGGTGTGATGTTGTTGAAGTCCTCCTGACGTGGAGTGACGATAAAGCCCGACATGTCCAGCGCACCCGGACTGACGAGACGTTTGGCGTCGCCCTCCATGAAGTAGCAGTCGGGGCGATGCTTGCTTCGCGGAATGACAACCGAGAGATAGTTGTCGCCGTCGCGCCAAGCCACAATGTTCATCATAGGCTCCGTGTCGCCACCGTGCATGGGCAGCGAGGCATAGAGTTGGCGGAAGAGCTGCTCGCCTGTGGCCTGGTCGGAGCAGCGTATCACAAACAGAGGAACGGCTGTGCCTTTCACCGAGTCCAGTTCGCCCTTTCCGTCCTTCTTTATAATGGTGTCGAGATTTCGGCTGAGTCGTGCCCAGTCGTTCTGCATAGGCAGCAGTCCCGAGCATATAGCCTGGAAGTGCATGTGGTCGGGAGCTGAGGCTCCGCATTTCGGACCGTTGTAGAACACGGTGAGCGTGGGGTAGGCGTTGAGCAGACGGTAGATTTCGCCATAGTTCATGCCAATGCTTTGCGGGCGGTGGGCTCGCAATGGAATGGTGAAGTGCTGAGGCATGATGGGGTAGGGGTTGACAAGCAGCGTGAAGTTCTTGTCGATGTGTTTCTGCATCTGCTCCTTCGGTCGGTTCTGCTCGCACAGGAAGCAAGGACGCTGCGCTATGGACTTCTTGTCGATGCTTGCTCCTGTAGACACGATGCGCGCCGGGTTGAATTGAAGCTTCAGCGTGAGTTCGCCACAGCTTAGCTCGCGCGTCTTCACGTTCTTCAGGTCGCGGAAGTGGTTGCGTGCGTCCTCCCACACTTCGAGCTGTCGGTTGAAGAAGCGTTGCAGCGAGTTGCCAGCTATGTTGTCGGCATTGCCCGATGATAGCTGTTTGCGTGCTGCAATCTCCAATGTGCGCAAGCGGTCCTTGTATAGGTTGTTGGCGTTCTGTCGCTCAATGCTCAGGGCAGCGTCGCTGTTGCCGTCCCAGCGGCGGCACAGGTATAGCTCGTCGAAGATTCTGCCAATGCGATACTTGCGCGAGAAAGCCAGGCCGAGAGCATAGTCCTCGCCGTAGCTTGTGTTGGGGAACTGTATTTGTCGCACGATAGGGGTGAAGAAAGCTCGTGGCGCACCGAGTCCGTTGATGCGCAAAGCGTTGTTGGGGCCGTTGAGGTCGGTCCACTCTCTGTGGTCGATGAGTCCTGGAGGCAGAGTCTCAAGCTGGAAGTTGCACATGCGGTAGCTGCCTATAATCATGGCAGCCCCTTGGCGGTGGAACTCGTCCACAATGCGCTGCAATGTCTGTGGCGACGAGTATAGGTCGTCGCTGTCAAGCTGCACGGCAAATCGTCCGCAGCGCATGTCGTCGATAGCCACGTTCCAGCATCCGCCAATGCCAAGGTCGTTGCGTTTTGGCACGATGTGTATGAGTCGCTGGTCGTTCTTGGCAATGTCTTCGAGAATCTTGGTAGTGCCGTCGGTGGAGTGGTTGTCCACAACAATGACGTTGAACTTGAATGTCGTCTTCTGCGACAAAGCCGACTTCACGGCGTCTGCCACAGTCTTTGCTCTGTTGTATACGGGTATCACTACCGAAGCCTCGTGGCTGAAGTCCTGCTCGCTGAAGTCGGGCTTAACGTAGTGTGTGGTGTCGACGGTGGCTCCAATCTTCTCAAGGTGCTTGGTTGCAGCCTGTTCCATTTCCACTTGCACCTCGCGGTTGCGCGGGTTAACATAGTCGAACTGTTTCTCGCCACTCTTGCGCAGGTCGGTTTCAATCTGTGTGTACAGATATTCGTTGATGTGGAAAATCTGCGACTTTCGGCTGATGTATAGACGGAAATCGTAGAATCCCGCCCACTTGTAGTCGTCAAGTTGCTGTTTGGCGGCATAGGCATGAAGCAGCGATGCGCGTATGAGCACAAGCTGTCCGAAGTCGAAGTCGTCGCGCACACTACCAGTCTGATAGTCGATGACAGGATGTCGCTCTGTCGTTTCGTTCTTCTTCACATAGCTGTCGGCATACACCATGCCCGCTCCGCTGTCGGTTGCCACGCGCAGCATACGCTCCAGGGCGTGCAGACCGAGGCTTACGGGAGTGGCTTTAAGGTTGAGCAGCACAAATTCAGCGTCGGTGTGAGCCTCGATGTCGAGCAAAGTTCGTGTCGATGTCAGACCGTCGGAATGTACCAAGGTGCAGTCTTTCACCTCGTCTTCGGCGATATTGCATTCGCCCGATGTGAGAAGGCTGATATGTTGTATTGTCTTGCTCTGTCGCAGTTCGTGCAGCGTGTCCTTGATGTCGTCGACATCGCTGCAAGGCATAAAGCAGTCTATTTTCTCTCTCATATTTAGTTGTTGTTGTGCAAATCCTTAAGGAATTGCTTTAGCGTAATAATATCAACTTTTGGAAAATCTATTTGTTTCAATACATTAAAATGATGGTCGTGAGTTACAATATATTTTGCATTGCCAATAATGGCGCAATCTACAAACTTGTTATCATCTTCGTCTGCTTCTATAAGATGGAAAGCGTATGAAGGTGAAATTCGTTTGACATTTTTTCTATTCAGTATAGCCGTAATAATGAATTCGGAAACTAATGGAGAGATATTTCTTGCCATTACTTCCGAATACTCTTCTATTATCTCGTTTGTAATACAAAGTATATACTTGCCATCCAAAAAGTCTTGCCATACTTTGTAGTATTCATTCTGTGCGGAGATTGCCATTATAAGGCAGTTGGTGTCAAGCACGACATTCATAATCTATCGTTTGTATGGTGTTCTTTCGTGTAGGTTTTCAAAACTATTGTATTTTGCCTGTGTCATTTTTCCATTTTTCCACATGGCATCAATTTCTTCTTTTGCTTTTTTAGCAAAAAAATCAGATATAGCCTGTTTCAAATCGGCTAAAGCCTCTGGGCTTTTCACCCATTGCATCATATTGAGTATATCAATCTGTGCATCATTCAACACTGTTGCTGCCATATTGTTTAGTGTATTTTATATTACTTTTTTGTATAATAAGCAGTCTGTAGCCTATTATAATGCAAATTTAATGATTTTATTTTAGACGTGAAACAAAATCGTGTAGAAATTATATTACGGAAGCCCCCCAAAAAAAGACTCCGTGGACCCTCAGCTTCGTTCAAGCCGTAGTCCACGGAGTCTTTAAGTTATGTTTTTATCCCAAGGGATAAGTGGTTGATTTACTTGATAGGCTCGTTCTCAGGGTCGTAAATCGAGCGAGTCATTTCCTTTACGGTAAGCTCAGCCATAGCAATCCACTGGCTGCCAGAGTAAGCTTCTTCAATCTTCAACCAGAGATACTGGAACTCAGTCTCGCTGAACAATCCCGGCGAAGTGTACTCAGGAGCTCTGCCGCTTGGCAGAA
>CAKQEI010000051.1 GCA_934230115.1 uncultured Prevotella sp.
TTTACCTCAAGTACAAGGTCGATGACTTCCTCCACGTGGGTGGTGTCGAAGTAGTTCTTAACTGGGTCGTAGTTGGTAGGAGCTGCTATAACTACAAAATCGGCATCCGCATAAGCAGACTTGCCATCAAGTGTGGCAACAAGGTTCAATGGCTTTTCAGCCAAATACTTTTCGATATAATCATCCTGGATTGGTGAAATCTTGTTGTTGAGTTTCTCCACCTTTTCAGGAATTACATCTACTGCTGTTACATGATGATGTTGAGATAGCAATGTAGCTATGCTCAGTCCCACGTAGCCTGTGCCAGCTACTGCGACTTTGATGTCTTTAAAATCACGCATATTTTTTGGATTTAGTTTTCTTAATATGATTATGTGTTTTCACATTAAATTATCTTGCTCACACTTACCCCATCTATAGCTCTCTGATAGATATCCTTTACCATACACATTGACGGTACGACAGATAGATTGCATCGAGTGGCTATTCTTTTTAAGGCTCTCTTCACATTTTCCCGCACCCTTTTCACATCGCGATCCGCAATTTGCATATCGTCTGATTTGATGAAAGGGAATAAGTATTCTGAATCGGAGGGGTAGCGGTCTGCTATTTCCTGCATGGCAGCGTCCCATTGTACGGTTATACGGGGCAGTCCTGGAATTTGTGAGGTGTAGGTTAATGAGAATCCTTTGATGTCGGTTTTCTTGATGTTCGACAAATCTGTAAAACTGATGCCTCTGCCGTAGATACAAAAGAAGAACATATCACGGGCAAAGGTCATTGACTTGGAATCGGACAGGTCGGCATAACGCATTCGACGTAATTCATCAATTGACAGCAATTCACGTTCTTTTTTAGCTGGCAAAGCGACTCTTACGCCTTTCAGTAATTTGAGCTTTGGAACAATTCCGTCTTTTACTGCAATATTATATACCGAACTGATTTGGTAAAGATAGAGGCGTGCCGTTGATTGTTTGCGTCCTTTGCTCTTCAGCCATTCCTCGAAATTCACCATAAGACCTGGAGTCAATTCGTTTAATGACAATTTCTCTTTACCCAAGAAGTTGATGAAGCAACGGAGTGCCATCTCTCGGTTGTGAGCAGCATCAAAACGACCTTCCTCTTTGTCTTTTTCTATTTTTCGACGAGAATATGTAAAGAAATCATTTTTCATCTTATGAAAAATAATAATGAGTGGATTATTCTGCTATCTCAAAATCCTCATTATGCACATTGTTGATAGCTACAGCATAGCCACCGAAGTCCATAACGAGCTGACGATTTTTCAATATACGCACTACATAGCCTACTTGTCCTGCCATGATTCCTGTTAATACGCGAAGCTTTACATGGTCTTTGGCAAACTTCACAAACGGATCGCGCAAGAAAGTAACACGTTCTGGTTCTGATTCCATCACTTGCATAAAGGGTCGCATTACGCTGTCTTTAATGGAAGCCGGGGTTCCATCCATACAATTGTTTACAAGGTGGTATCGTGGAAAGTTTTTTTGGAGAAAGACTTGAAGCTTTTCTGTCTCTCCCTGCAAAAACACAAGACCGCTTACGCTTGGCTTTGCTTCTTTCATTACGCCTTTGCCATTTGGCTTACGCTTATAAATGATGGTGCGATGGATAAAACAATTAGGTTTGAAATCGCCTTCGAACTTGACGGTTTCAAGTATTTTTTCAAATTTTTCTGCCGCAAAATGTTGGATAAAGAGGTATCCCCACGGCGTTCCTTCTTTTTCGCTCTCGGACATTCCTTCTACTTTTCGAGCCGATTTTTCATCAGACCGAATAACGTGGATGCCCTTTGGTAAACGCTTGTTGTTACACATATCATTTACGTCGGCTGTAGAAGAAGGAAGTGAGCTTACCTGCGTCATTTTCTTATCTACTTTATGTCACTGTTGGCTGTCATCACTTGGGATGACTGTGCCAAATTTACAACAGCATTGTTCATAAATTCATACTATTAAACTGCATGTTTGTCCAGTCAAGAAGTTTAAATGTTCAACATAAGTTGCCCTAACTGCCTCACATTCTCACTGCTTAATGGCTTTGTGTCTCTATTAGTTCTTACTTCTCTTCTAGTGTAAGATACGTATTCGTTGACAAAGGTACGGTTTTTCTTGCATATATTATCATTTCCCCTCGGAAAAATTTTGATTTTCTGCGTTTTTGCACACAAATGTTTTACAAAGACAAATATCGCACCGCTCAAAACTTCTTGTTTTTCAACAAAACCAAGTGGTTTGCGTATCTTACACTAGAAGAGATGCATATTTGTCAAACCTCTTGGAGGTCAATTCCCATTACTTTTTACTCTGATTCCTTACTTCTTTCCTTTACGTATTCTTTGGATGATAGTCCGATTTGCCTCACTTATTTTTGATACGTCAATAGAATTCAGATACACTTGTGTGGTTTTGTAAGATTGGTGTCCCATGCCTTCGCTGATAACAGGTATGGGTATGTTCATGTCTCTGGCGATGCTTGCCCATGAATGTCGGGCGACATAAGCGGTGAGGGGCGTTTTCAAGCCTATCATTATGCCGAGTTTCTTCAATGTCCGATTGACTTTCTCTTGCACACGCTTGTATTGCTTGTATTCTGTTCCATCTGTTTGTTTGATGATAGGGAACATATAGGGTGAGCCTTCTGTTTGATGTGCATAACGCTCAACGATTTCTTGATGCACTTGTTCCCATTCCACTAACAGTGGTTGGTTCGTCTTCTTGCGGCGATAGGTCAATATGCCATTCTTCAAGTTGCTCTTCTTCAAGTAGGCGATGTCTACAAACGGCATTCCCCGCATATAGAAACTGAACATGAACATGTCTCTTGCGAATGCCAAAGTGGTACCTGCTTCCAACTTCAAATTCTGCAAGGCAAGGATGTCTGCCTCGGATAGTGCACGTTTGGTGGTTGTCGCGTATGACAAACGCACATGACTGAATAGCTTTCTTTCTTCACTCAGCATTCCGTTGTTTGCTGCCTTACAAAACAAGGTGTTTAGGGTGCGCAAGTAGAAGCGGATGGTGTTTGGCTTCTGATTCCTATTGGCAAGCCATGCCTCATACTCTTCTATCATGTCTGGCGTAAGCTCGTCAAAAAACAAATCCTTATTCTGACGGTATTCCTTGAAGCGTCGGTAGGTACTGATGTAGGTGTTTGCCGTACCATGTTTTTGCATCCGTTCTTGTCGCTCCACTTGTTCTTCCAAGAAAGTAAACACGGTCTTGCATGGAGGCAGTTGACTAAATGCCTCGCATAGCTCGTTCAGTGTAAGCTCTTCGCTGGAGGTTTCCAGCCTGTCCAGAGTTCTTTTTAGCTGTCTTAGTTCCCTGGCTATTGCAGACTTTATCAACAATAGCTTCTGCATTCGTTCCCCATCTGGTGGTATGGTTATATTAGCTGCCTTCTCATCCCACTCATTCTGAAAGACATGATAGTCGGTGCTTATCCACTTCACGTTTCTCTTGTGAATCACCTGATAATACAATGTACCTTCTTTCTCTTCTACCGACGATGCACGGAATTTCAATTTGATTGTTGCCATAAACTTATTATTTTTTTTTAGTGTGTGATTATATTATAAGCCTACACCAGGGGGATGATAAAAGACGAAAAGAGCCGAGTGAAAATATATCACTCGGCTCTTTTCGTCTTTTATTTATTTTATACTATTTATAAGTGGTAAAATTTCCTCTTCTTCTTAGAAGCTTGCCATGAAAGCAAATCGTATGCCGTCCTTCTTTATGCCGGGTCCGTAGTAGTTCATACGGCGCACATAGTCAATTGCAAAGAACTTGAAGATGTTGTGCACACCCACCACGATTTCCCAATATGGTTTTTTCTTGTCCATCACCTTCGTGCCCTCGGGGAACTGGAACAGCATCGGATCGTTCTGGTTGCGCTCAAGCAGCGGGTTGTTCTTGTCGCTGAGAGTGCTCCACATACCCTTCACGCCAATCCACTCACGCCACTTAAGATGGCGCACAAGCGGGATGCGGTTGAGCAGTTTGCCGTTGAGGTCCCACGTGATAGAGCCATAGCAGTAGCGGTCGCTAAGGAACTCCATGTTCTTCATCATCGACATTGTGTTCTCAAGCTCGAAGTAGGTGATGTTCACAGGCGGCATACAGAGCAGCGGGAACGGCACCTTGTCCCATTGGGCACCTCCATTAAGATGGGTGTCGATATATCCCCAGCTTCCCATCCAGAAGCGCTTGTAGATGCTGGCTTCTGTGAAATTGAGCTTATACTGTCCGCCAAGCACATTCTTGAAGCCCATTGTATGGCTAAGTGTGAACTCCGGAGCGTCGAGGTTTACCGGCCAGCGTTGCTGCTTGGTGTTGATAAAGGTCTGTCCCGGACAGTAGCGCATGCCAAACTTAAACTCAGATGTGCGTATCTTGGTCACGTATTCGTTGCCCTGGGCGTCGGGATTGGTCACGGCTCCAGGCATCTTCTTGAACACGAGGTCGCCCGTAGGCGAATTGCTCTCAGCCTTGATAGATGTGTTGATGGAGAAGCCCCAGTCGGTCTCGTAGTCGAACGAGAGTTTCTGACGGTTGTAGAAGTACATCTGTTCCACCTTCTGTGTGCGCAACGACATGAACACGTTATCCTTGTTGTGGAGAAGGAACTTGTCGGAAGGCGACATTACATCGTAGCCTGTCTCAAAGATGATGTTGCGCTGAGGGAACTCAAACGGCACATTCTTCTTCTTGTTGAGCGAATAGGTGACCTCGGTTCCGTAGTAGTGCTTTTGCGACTTCGTACCATAGGCATAGTAGCCCTTCCAGAAGAGATGGGGGTTGAGATTGGCTGTGGTACGTCCGCTCACACGCAGACGATACTTATCTACAAAGTTGGTGGATATGAGGGTGTTCACCGGACCGAAGTCGAACTTCGACTTAGTGCGCATAGATCCCGTCTCAACGTAGTTCTCGAGCAAGGCACGCAGACCGAAGATTATCCACTTGAAGTTCTTCGATTGCTCGATGCGGTGGATAAAGGCATTCATCGACGACTCGCCCTTTGTCAGCTCCACAGCACGGTATTGATTCCAGAAAGCCTCGTCGCGCACCATGGCGTCGGCCTCGTGCTTCACCTTTGCCTTGCCCTTAAAGAGCTTCTTGGGCAGGTCGTCGAAGGCGTAGTCATCGTAGCGCGTGGTCTTGGTCACGAGCACTTCGCCAAGCATCTTGTTTATCTTCAACTCGGCTGTAAGGTCGTCTACCGAGAGTGCCCACTCGCCATTTGGCAGCTTGGTATACTCCTGGGTGATCTTCATATCCTCAACAAAATTTACGTCGGTGCGCTTAGGCAAGGTGAACGTACACTTCTTTACATGTAGCGAGGAGTCAGCAAGCACGAACAACTCTCCGCGGAAGCCGAAGTCCTGCTGGTTGTTGGGGATGAACTCAAGATGGTAACACAGGTCGCGGTCAACGTACACCGTGTCCTGGATATAGTAGCGGTAGAACGAGATGGCTGTCTCGCCAATGGGTGACACAAACTGATACTGCATCAGGCGCATGTGGTCGTCGTAGATGTCGACATCGGTGAACACCTCCTTGAGCATAGTGTTGAGTATCTCGCCTGTCTGCAAAAGGTTGTTCACGCCTTCCTGGCGCTGACCCTTGATGATGTCCTTCTCCTCGCGCGGGTTCTTGCGGTAGATGTGCTGTGTTACGGTCTCGTCCACCGACACTGGCAGAATAAGCTTGCCGTTGTAGGGCGATGTCTCTATCTGGTCTTTCACATACGACTTGTTCTTATACTTGCCCGTGGTGAGGTCCTCAGGCTTGATGTCGTTCAGGGCGAACGATATCTTCTGGTACTTGTTGTACTGGTAATAGTCGTTGTTTTCAAGATGCGTGCGTTTCTTGGCGGCAATGACACGCTTCATAAGCTCCACTGCCGGATTGTTCTTACGCGAATAACGCTCACGCTTCTGCTTGATGACTACCTCGCCGAGAGCGCGCGAGTCCTCTTTAAGCACAATCTTAAGGTGCGACGGAGTATTGGGCCCCACCTTTATGGTCTGAGGTTTAAATCCCACACTACTGAATGTAAGCTCCCACCCGTTATGGCGTGCAATGGTGAACTTGCCGTCCATGTCGCTCGCCTCTGCCACGTGATGGCCCTTGTATATGGCACTTGCCAAGGGTATGGGATAGCCCTGATCATCATAAATCTCACCTGTAATCTGCGCTCTCACCACTGTTGTCAACAACAGCAGAAGCAATGTAATACCAAAAAATCTTTTCACCTGTAAAAACTAATTTATCCTTTTATAGATTTCGTGCAAATTATCACGGCTGACGCACTTGGCGCCAAATCCACTTGCAAAGTTATATATAATAAATGAAAAAAGGCAAGAAAACTTTTTTCATTTAAATATTTTTCTATAATTTTGTACCCTCGAATGGGGCATCAAGCTCTAAGCACTTGACTTCAAGGCATTGGTAACCATGCTCCCACATTATATATATAATAAGAACAAAAGAATTTTTATACGTAAATTAGCGCGATGGGCAATCTGAAGACAACAGTTGTCACATTCACCAAGGCGCAATGTTCGGCATGGGTGGCTTCGTGTGTTGACTTCGGAATGACACTTATGCTTGCCAGCTTATGCGGTGTGTGGTATGGCTATGCCACATTGATAGGAGCATTTACAGGAGGATTGGTGAATTGCGGCATAAACTATCGTTGGGTGTTCCACGCCTTCGGGCTCAAGAAGAAGTATGTGGCTCTGCGCTATGTGTTTGTATGGGTGGGAAGCATAGCCCTCAACACATTTGGCACATGGCGGCTCACCGAGCTTGCGGGCATCAACTATGTCATCTCAAAGACTATAGTGGCTGTGCTTGTGGCTGTGTTGTGGAATTATCAGCTGCAAAGCAAATTTGTTTTCAAGAGCAAAGCAGCATCGGATTTTCCAAACAGTAATCAGGAAGCAAAAAAAATAACAACATAAAAGAATATGAATTATAGGGATTTTCTACAGAAGGTGATTTATGTCATTATCAACCCTCTGATTAAGGGAATGATAAAGGTTGGCATCACTCCCAACTTCATCACAACAACGGGCTTTGTGCTCAATGTTGTTGCCACAGCTATGTTTATCTATGCCGCCAACATGCCTGAGCAAGAGGCTTACGCATGGATTGGTTGGGGCGGCGGAGTGATTCTCTTTGCCGGACTGTTCGATATGATGGACGGCCGACTGGCGCGTATGGGCAACATGTCTTCCACTTTCGGTGCTCTGTGGGACTCTACCCTCGACCGCTATAGCGAACTGTGCACACTCTTTGGCATTTGCTACTATCTGCTTCAGGTAGAAGGATGGGAGTGGGCTGGCATTGTGACTTTCGTGGCTATGGTAGGCTCGGTGATGGTGAGCTACGTTAGAGCGAGAGCCGAGGGCTTGGACATTGAGTGCAAGGTGGGACTTATGCAACGCCCCGAGCGTGTGGTCGTGACTGCCGTAGGTGCCATCTTCTGCGGCGTATGTGCCAACATCTGGGTGCTTGTAGTGCCTATGATAATCATTGCGGTGCTTGCCAACATCACGGCTTTCTGGCGTGTGGCCCATTGCTACAAGGAACTTGACAAATAAACTTCAACATAATAGATAATTGCCGATTGGCAATTATCTATTTTTCAATAAACTTATTATGTTCAGCATCTACATCATCATCTTCTGGCTCGTGCTGCTCGCTGTGCGCCCCACACGCAAGATTGCACTCGCCCTGCTGCCGTGGCTTCTCTTTGCGGTATGCTACGACTCGATGCGCCTCTACCCCAACTACAAGGTGAACCCCATCGACGTGCAACCGCTCTATGAGGCAGAACGCTCGCTCTTCGGCATTGCCACGGCTGAGGGAACCAAGATAATTCCTGGAGAATGGTTCAGCTTGCACAACTGCAGCGTGGCCGACTTCATGGCTGGCATCTTCTATTTGTGCTGGGTGCCGGTACCATTGGCTTTCGCCATATATCTTTATCTTAAGGGCAAACGCGAAATGTATCTGCGCTTCTCCTTCGCATTTCTTTTTGTCAACCTCGTGGGCTTCGCAGGCTACTACATCCATCCTGCCGCCCCACCATGGTATGCTCTCAACTACGGATTCACTCCAGTGCTCAACACTCCAGGCAATGTGGCAGGCCTTGGACGCTTTGATGCCCTTACGGGACTAAACATATTCCATTCCATCTATGGCAAGAACGCCAATGTGTTTGCTGCCGTACCGTCGCTCCACGCTGCCTACATGCTTGTGGCTACAATCTACGCCGTGTGGAGCCGCGAGTCGAAAACGACAATCGCCATATTCGCCTTCATCTGCTTGGGAATATGGTGGACTGCTGTCTACACCACCCACCACTACATCATTGATGTTATGCTCGGCATACTTACAACTATTGTGGGAACAGCCGTGCTTGAGGGATGCATTCTACGAACTTCAGCGGTGAAGAGACTTATGCGGAAATATATCGCTACCATTTAAATACACATACAACATGATAATCAAAGGGTTTGCCAAGACCGCTGTCTTGACAAACCCTTTAAAAATTTTATGAAGCTTCTGAGCAGCCATAGAACCACAAACTGCCATTAAGGCAGTTAGCCTTCGGTTTTAATCATGATTTATCAAGCTTCGACATTTCTTGAGCCTCCCAGTCTTCCCACTGTTTCATTGCTTCCTTCCAGTCGGTCTGCTCTCCTGCCTCAACAGCCTCTTGCTGACGTTCGGCCTCATCACGCAATCTGTCACGCTCGCGCTTTGCCTTCATCGAGGCTATAGTCTGGTCGTCGAGTATCTGTATGGCACCACGATGTATGGCATCGTAAAGCTCCTGCTCGCCAAAGGCACGTCCCGGCTCGTTAAAGTCGGAAATGTTGAACTCAAAGTCAACACGCAACTTATGGCGTATCTCTTTTTGTTTGGCACGGTTGGCAGAGTTTTTCAGTCTCAGTAGTTTGGCGATGGAGTTTATCTCGCCGTTGGAATATTTGTTTCTACCCATTGCTGTTATGTGTTTAAATCCTTAATAGCCTACAAAATTAGCTTAATTTGTTAAAATATCAACTTTTTAGCTTAAAATATTTGCTTTGTTCGAAAGAAAACTATATATTTGCGGTATCATTTTAAAGATTTCGATATTTTTTTAACGAAATCGACTTTATGAGGTTGGTAGCATCCTGCACCAACCTCTTTTTTTGTTCCTAATTCCACCTGCCTGTTCACCCACTTGACACAATCTTAGGATTCTAACATAGAATAAAAAAAAGCGCATATTTTTTGGCAGTTTCGTTAAATTATTTTACCTTTGCCATGTTATATTAACAAGACACATTATATTATTAATACAAAAAACAACGTTTGCCTATCGAAGCAGATTTACTTCATTAAAAAAAACAACGTAAAAAGATGAAAAAATTGGAAGATATGACCGACGAAGAGTTGGCCTTATCATATGCCGATGGCAACAACCGTGCTTTCGACTTATTGCTACTTCGCAATCAGTCGAAACTGTTCTCATACATATTGTTCGTGGTGCACGACCGCGATACTGCCGAGGATCTGTTCCAGGAAACGTTTGTGAAGGTGATCACACGCCTTCAGGAAGGACGATATACTGCGAGCGGAAAGTTCGGGGCATGGATTATGCGCATTGCCCACAATGTGATAATGGATTGGTATCGCGACCTCAACGCACAAAATATCGTTGACACAGCAAATGGCAACAACCTTTCGAACATTGCAGGCAACGACCTGCACGTGAGCAGCATCGAGAGCCAATATGTCAACCAGCAGGTGCTGAAAGATGTGCGCCGTCTGCTCGACACATTGCCTCCAACGCAACGCGAAGTGGTGTATATGCGCTTCTACCAGCAGTTATCCTTCAAGGAGATTGCCGATACTACCAATGTGAGCATAAACACTGCGCTTGGACGTATGCGCTATGCGCTGCTCAACATGAGACGCATGGCGAAATCATATGACATGGTGCTACAGTTGAATTGAACTGTAGCACCAAGCCTTATGTCCCTACCTTACTCAACCCTCACCTTGTCATAACCCATAGAGCGCAACATTTGTTCAAACTGAACACGTGCGTTGTCGCGTGCCGACTTATAATTCTTCTTGGTAAGGCAACGTCGGCGCATTCGCTGCACCGCACGGTTGTACATGGCCTTACGGTCGTGATGAGTCCACTTGCCCGTCTCTATAAACGAGCGAGTACGTGTCTCGTCGATGAAGTTGTTGTCGAGCAAACGCACTGGTGGCAGTATTGCACACAACGTATCGTTCTGCATGGCAAGCCAACCCTCATGAGCTTCCTTGAGGTTTATGCCCAGACGCAAAGTGCCATAATAAATGCGCACAAGCTCGTCGTCAGAGAAGAAGCCGTGGCGGATGGTGTCAATAAGTTCCTCATCGTTGATTTCGAGAAACGACCACTCGCCTATCTGCTCTATCGAGCGTATCTGCGACGGCGTTATGTCTATCTTCTCGTCCTTAACCACCTCGGTCATGGTGGAGGTAGACGACACCTTATTTATATAATGACGCGCCACAAGCACCACTACAACCACAAGCACCACAATGAGCAATACTTTTATCAAGAGCGCACGCAGCGGCATCAGTAGCAAGCTGCGACGCGGAGGTTTATTGTTCTGTCTCATAATTCCTATTTCTTTTTCTCAACCGTTGATTTGTCGATAAGCTTAGTTATGTCGCCACGCTTAAGGTCGTGACGGAACGAGATAGTGATGTTCTCAGCCTTATAGCCCAACTGCTGCAACATAGGCACAAGCACGTTGGCAGCTCCTATGCGAGCCGACTCTAAGATGTCGGTCCTCGCAATGTCGGCTATGATAGCCTCCCTACCCTGCTTCTCATACGACGACAACTCAGCGTCGCTGAAGTTGCTACGCGTCAAAGCCACATATTCCTTTATGTCGTCATGATTTATGCGCGTGGCAGAAAGCACTATATGTGGGTCTGGCAGAATTATCTCTATGCGGGCCGTATCGCGACGCACGTTATTCTCCGTGAAATCGGCGAAGTCGACATACGCCTTAACCGTAGCGTCCACCGGTATGGCTATCTTGCGGCTGCCCAATGGCAATGGTACATTATAGTCGTGGCCAAGAAGCTTACCCTTCATGGCGAGCTGGTCGTCGTGGGTTATCACCTTGTGGATATGATACTCCGTGGTGTAGAGCTTTGAGCATCGCTGGGCCTGCATTACAAGTGTGGGTATGGTGTCTATCTTGGGTTGCTCGACTTCCGCCTTGGGCTGCTGCCTTTCACCACACGAAACAAAGGCAAACACAAGCAGCACTAACGCAACCATATTCAACAATCGATTTGTCATAATTAAGAAGTTTTGTTATGCAAAGTTACATATTTTACATTGCACCACAACACTTTCCTCCAAAAATATAAATGATCGGCAACGAGTCTGCATCAAAAAAACAGAGATTTCATTTTGTATTGTCTACTATTTGCATTAACTTTGTCCCCTATGAAAACCAACAGAATCTCTACACGAATAATTGTCGCCTCGGCGTTATGCGCTACTGTAGCTGCCTTTGTGGCTTGCACAAGCAAACCCAAGAGCAACGACATAATAGCCAAGAAGCCTGTGAAGACCGCTCCCAAGCCTACACAGAACATGGGCGACTACAACCAGAACCGCTCGGTAGAGTGGCTCGGAGGTACATACAGCATTAGCATAGAGCGAAAGGCGGACTCTTCGCTCCCACTCGCCGTGGACGAGAGTGGCAACAAATACTACGACAACCGCGTGACGCTGACCATATCGCGCAGCGACGGATCGGAGTTCTTCAAACGCACTTTTGCAAAAGCCAACTTCGAGGAATATGTGGGCGACGAGTATAAGAACGGAGGTATGCTCGGCATTGTGTTTGACCATGTCGACGGCGACAACATCTACTTTGCCGCATCAGTAGGTTCGCCCGACAAGATGAGCGACAACTACGTGCCACTTGTATTGAAAATCTCACGCGTGGGTGGAGTGACCATCTCTACCGACACCAAGCTCGACACCACGAGCAACGACGATGACGACGAGGTATAAGTAAAGAAAGAAATATGAAATACACATTTTCCATCATCCCCCGCACTCTTCATTTCAAGCAGCCGGCTGGCACGTCGCGAGGTGTATACACCACACGACAGTCGTGGTTTGTAGAAGCTACAAGCGACGATAAGCCCGGAGTGAAAGGTGTGGGCGAATGTGCTCCATTGCCCGACCTCAGCTGTGACGCCCGCCCAGAATACGCCACTACTCTCGCACAGCTATGCCGGATGATTGAGCTTACGGGCAACGTGAACTACGACATGCTTCGTCCCTACCCCTCCATTCTTTTCGGTATAGAGACGGCCTTGCTCGACCTTGAGCACGGAGGCAAAGGCTGTCTGTTCGACACGCCCTTCACACGCGGCGAGGAAGGCATCTGCATCAACGGACTCGTATGGATGGGCAACTTCGATGAGATGCTCGCCCGACTTGAGGAAAAGATGAAGGCTGGCTTCCATTGCGTGAAACTTAAGATTGGAGCCATAGACTTTAGTCGTGAGCTCGAACTTGTGAGACACATACGCTGCGCATTCAGCAAAGACCAGATTGAACTGCGTGTGGATGCCAACGGTGGCTTTACATTCGAGGACGCTCCTAAACGCTTGGAGCAACTCGCCAAATATGACATCCACTCCATCGAGCAGCCCATTCGCCAGCACCAATGGGCACGCATGGCTGAGTTATGCGCCTCATCACCCATACCCATCGCGCTTGACGAGGAACTGATTGGCGTGAACATGACGCAGATGAAGCAGGACTTGCTCGACCGCATACGTCCTCAATACATCATACTCAAGCCTTCCTTGCACGGCGGAATGCGCGGCACACGCGAATGGATCGACCTTGCCAACGCCCGAGGCATAGGCTCATGGATAACAAGCGCACTGGAGAGCAACGTGGGACTGAATGCTGTGGCTCAGCTGGCTGCCGATATCTACGGTCCGGACATAAGAATGCCGCAAGGCTTGGGCACGGGACAACTCTTCACCGACAACATACCGATGAACCTTGAGATAAAGGGCGACAAGATTTGGAAAACAAAATAAAGACTGCGCAATAAAGCAATAAAAAAATCTGGCTAATGCAGGAGAAAACAAAGTCTCCTACATTAGCCAGTTTCTTTTATAAGCCCCCAAAATACTTATCACTTTTCTCTTTAGAACATTGGCGGGCGATGACCTCCTCCCATTGGCGGACGCATTCCACCGAATCCGTTACGTCCACCACGCGGACCTGGACCATAACCAGGTCCACCGTTACCACGACGTGCCATCTTGCCTCCAAACAAGTTGAAGCGATAGATGACGTGGAGCATGGCGTAACTGTTGATTGAGTTATACTGCACATCGCTGCGGCTCATTGCCGACACTGTGCGCGAGAAGTTGCTCTGGTTGGAGAGAATGTCGTTGAACTGGAGCGACACCGTGAGCGAACGACTACGCAAGAAGCTCTGCGACACCTGGGCGTTCCATATCAGTTCGTTGGTGTTCATCGAGTTGTCCGAATAGCCACGGCGTGAGTTCTGGTGCAAGTCGGTGGAAATACTTGTGCCCCAAGGAGCCGTGATGTTGATGGTTCCACCATAAGCAAACTGCCATGTGTCGAGGTTGGAAACCGGCTGCAGGTTGTTGCGGGTGTGCATATAGTTGAGCGAACCGTCGAGTTCCACCTCAAGCCATGAGTTGCGGTAGCTCATGGCGAGACGCTCGCCAATGGTAGTCGACTTCGTAACATTGCGCTGTGAGTCGGCATTACGGTTGAGCGAGAGATAGCCCACACGGTTCTGATAGTCGAGGTTGGTGAATGTGTTCACATTCCAATAGCCCGTTGTGTCGATGGCCATATTGAATATGAACATACCGCCAGCGTTCCAGTTGCCGTTGATATTCTCCGGTCGTGTGGTTCGTCCACCGGTCTGCTCGTCATAGGTCACCTTGTAGCCTATGCTGTTGCGCGTGTTAGAATAGTTCACACTCGCCATTATCGCCATCTGACGCTTCTCTATATAGTTGTTGTATTCAGCGCGGAAGTTGTTGGTGAACGACGGTTTCAATCCCGGGTTACCCTTTGTGATGTTGAGCGGATCGCTGTCGTCGGTGATGTCGAGAAGGTCGGTCATCGATGGCTGCGAGGTGGTGCCCCGATAGTTGATGCGCAGTCGGCTCACGTTAGAGAATGTGTAGCGGAAGTCGAGCGTAGGTGTGATGTTCACAACATTGCGCACAGTGTCGGTATAGACACCCTGGTAGTCCTGGATGAACTTCGATGTCTGAGGCTGAAGCTTTACACCGAAGTTGAGTTGGTATTTCTCGCGAAGCATACGCATCATGAGGTCGATGTCGTGGGTGTAGTTGCGATACTCCGAGTAGCGCGACAAAGTTTTGTCCTCGTAATCGGTGTATGGACGGTCGAGACGCATGAGCCAGTCGTCCCAACGACGATACTGTGGCGACAGTCCTGTGAAGAAATCCTCGCCAAGGTTGGAGAAGTCGTAGGTGGCACGGTCGCTCTTTGAGTAAGAGTAGTTGAACTTATAGCTCAGCTGCAAGAATGTGCCTCGCCACAGAGGCTCGCTATATGTCGTCTGCACCGAATAGTTGTAGTTCTTTGTCGGTGTGAGGTTGTAGCGGTTGGTCTGATAAGTGGAGTCGTTGCCAAAGCGGTCGAGTATCTGATACAGATGCACGTTGTTGGCAGACAGCGACTTGCTTGTGCCGTCGGTGTAGCTGAAGTCGCCACGCAATGTCACGTTGCGTCCCTTGGAGTTGAGCTTGCGGTTAAGCTGCAACATACCTCCGAACTTCTTTGAGTCGGAAAAGCTTATGGAGCTGTTCTTTGACGTGTTCACTATCTTTCCCTCCTTGGCCATCTGCTTAATGGCATCTGCCGAGAGCGGATCGCTCACGTAGTTGTAGGGGTCGTCATTGAATTGTGCCGAGGTGGAAGAAGAGCTGCCGTCGGATTTTGTAATGCTCATGTTCGGACGGAACATTATGTTGGTCATGGTGTCGGGTTTCCATTCGAATCGCATCTGAGCGTTCCACGAGTCGCTGCGGCTAAAGTCCTGCTTGAAAGAGTTGCTGAACGACGACGATGAGCTTACGAAGTTCTCTGATGACGACTTTGTGAGTGCGTCGCCGTCTCTATGGTTCCAACGCACCGAACCATCCCATGAGAATGTGCTGCCATTGTCGTAGTTGAAGTTGGCTCCCAGCATCTTTGCTGCATTAAGGCCGTTGTTTCCACGTCCGAACGAACCGCCTCTGCCACCATGAAATCCCATGTCGTTGGTATTATTGAAGGAGCCAAAGCCCATCACTCTCAGCTTTGAGTTGAACATAGCTCCCATAAGTCGCTCCGAATAACGGTCCTTCGTGCCCGCCGAAAGGTCGGCATTGGCAAACATGCCACGGTTCATGCCCTTCTTCAACCCGAAGTCGAGCACGGTCTGCTCGTTGCCGTCATCAATGCCAGTCACCTTGGCAAGGTCACTCTTCTCGTCGTAAGCCTTAATCTGGTTTACGATGTTGGTGGGAAGATTCTTCATGGCAGTCTTTGTGTCGCCAATCATAAACTCCTTTCCGTCTACCTTGATTTTCTTCACCTCCTTGCCATTCACCGTAATCTTGCCGTCATCGTCAACCTGTGCTCCAGGCAAACGCTTCACAAGTTCCTCGATGGTAGAGCCTTCGGGTGTGCGGAACGCCGTTGCATTATATACAAAGGTGTCCTTCTTCAGCACCACCTTGGCTGCCTGTGCTGTCACAGTAGTGCCTTTAAGAGATATGGCTGATGCCGAAAACTGTATGTTGCCAAGGTCGATGTCCTTGTCGGCATTCACATTTACGTTGCGGAACAAGGTCTTGTAGCCCACACTCGAAATCTTTACAATGTACTTGCCATGCTTGGCCACCTGCAGGCGGAATGCGCCATTGGCGTCGCTCACAGTTCCTGCAACATAGGAACTGTCTGTGCGCAACAGTTGCACAGCTGTCTGCTCCATAGGTTCCTTTGTGTCGCGGTCGACGATAGTGCCAGTCACATTGTTCTGTGCAAAGGCAACCATCGACACTACAAGGAACAGAAGAGTGGAAAAAATCTGCTTCATCTTTTCTTGTTATTATTTATTATATTTTATGACTCACGGTTCTGTTACTCTGACTTTTTTCAGAGCCGTTCGATAAAATAGACGCGAAGCAGCCCAAAAGGTTTAAAAACGAAAGAAAAATTTAGCTATGTGGTCATTTTGTCATTGTCATATTGTCATTTACAAAAACAGAATATGCACGATATATATGCATATATCTTTCAAAAAATGACAATAAGACCAATGACAAAATGACAATCTACGACTTATTTTATTCCACGTCCTTAAAGTATTCTTTTTTACTCCCTGCCGAGAGAAAAATTTTTCCTGCCGAGGGAGTAAAAAAGTCCTAACCTTTAAGGTCGTGAATAGTCTTCACAGGATCAGAAGCCTTGAAGATATAGCTTCCGCTCACAAGCACGTCGGCACCAGCCTCAACAAGTCGCGGAGCTGTCTCATCGTTCACTCCACCATCTATCTCAATCAAGGCCTTGCTGCCCGAACGTTCTATGAGTTGGCGCAAGCGGCGAGTCTTATCAATAGTGTTCTCAATGAACTTCTGTCCACCAAAACCAGGATTCACGCTCATAAGCAGTACCATGTCCACATCGCAAATGATGTCCTCAAGCACGCTGACGGGAGTCGCAGGATTGAGCGTAACGCCCGCCTTCATCCCAGCAGCATGTATTTCCTGTATGGTGCGGTGGAGATGAAGGCAAGCCTCATAATGCACATTCATCATCATCGCGCCCGTGGCAGCCACCTGCTTGATGTAGTTCTCTGGATGCACAATCATCAGATGCACATCAAGCGGCTTGGTGCATGCTCGCGCCACAGCATTGATTACGGGGAAACCGAATGAAATGTTTGGCACAAACACACCGTCCATAATATCGAGGTGCAACCAGTCAGCCTCGCTACGATTTATCATGTCGATGTCGGCTTTCAAGTCCAGAAAGTTTGCCGACAGCAACGAGGGTGAGATTAGAGTTTTCATTTATTTGTTGTTTTGTTTAATAATTATATAAATTCTTTAGTTCAGGCAATATCTATCTACGTTGCCCGTAGCCTTAACCACACGATAGGTGTAGGCTATGCGCCGTATTATACTGAGCGTCTGCTCCGACGGCTTAACGTCTTCTGGGGTAAAATGCTTCATTGGCAATTATTTACAGTGTTTTGTAGTTGTCTTTTCATTATCTATAACGGCTGTTATCCGATTTTATTACATTCTGAACAAAAAATAACTTCTACTTTGACACACCCTCATAACGCAATAGCGGCACAACTCTCAACGAGCTGTACCGCTATTGTTATGTTTAACTTAAAATAATTTTCGTAATCAATGAACATTCTCACGAATATTCATGCTACCTGTTAAACAATCGTTCAATTTACCTTAAACCTAATAACTAAAAACCTAAATCTATTACTACTAACCTAAACAATCTATTAACCTTTTGACGATGCAAAGGTAGTAAACTTTCTGTGTGCGCGCAAACAAATTACTCTCTTTAATATATTTTTACATGAAAAATTGACATAGAGCAATCCTACAAGTAATATGGAGCCACTAAAAGTCTACAAAGACATATAAACAAAAAAAAGACAAGACCTTTATTCAAAGTCCTGTCTTCTATATCACTTTCTCATTTCTGAGCCTCTTGTCGGATTCGAACCAACGACCCCGAGATTACAAATCACGTGCTCTGGCCAACTGAGCTAAAG
>CAKQEI010000052.1 GCA_934230115.1 uncultured Prevotella sp.
CCTGCTCACGTAGAGATGATGGGCTTCCTCGGTATGGGTAACAACCCAATGGTAGGTGCTTCTGTAGCTATCGCCGTGGCTATCGACCTCGCTCTCAACAAGAAGTAATCGTCCTCTTATAAGGATATTACATAAAATAAAAACTCCCATAGTCCGTAAGGATTATGGGAGCTTTTTGTTTATATAAGATCATTATGTCTTTTCAAAAAAAATTATTGTTTCATCTTTTAGTTTATGGTGTTCAACATCAGTCGAGCAACGTTGAAGCACGTACACGCGAAAGAGTCTCAGGAGTCATCTGCAGATAGCTTGCTATGTATACAAGCGGAGCTCGCAACACAACCTGTGGCATAAGCTTGCACAGACGCTTATAGCGGTCTTGTGCTGTCTCGAAGCGCACAAGATCGGCATGTACCTGCGACTGTATGAGGCTTTCCTCAAGAATCTTGCGGTATAAAATCTGTATGTTAACATTGTGCATAGCAACACGCTCAAGGTCGGCCTTCGGCAACGCATAAGCCACAGTAGGCTCAAGAGCCTCAACCTGAAGCTTTGTTGGCTCCTCCTTGAATAGGCTTTCAATACACATCACGACAGTGTGGTCCTGAGCCAAATGCTCAGTCACTTCTTTGCCGTGCTTGAAATAGAACTGGCGCATTAGTCCCTTGTCGATATACAGAAACTGCTTGCAAATATCGCCTTCCTTAAGCACAATTTCACCTTTAGCATACTTAACAGGGACGAGAATGCTCTCCAGAACATCAAGCTCGTCATGCGTCATCGTACTATAACGTCTTGCCAACTCACGCGCGATGTCGCGTGTGCTGGTACTGACAATCTCTTTCATAGTTTTTACATCCTTTCCTTTTTACGCTTTCTCTAAATCTTTAGTAATATATGTTGTAAGGATGTAGCCCTTGTTGCCAAGGACCACATCAGTTCTATTTGTTAAAATATCCTTCTACATCAGTCAAGCTTAAGCACTGCGAGGAATGCCTTTTGCGGCACCTCCACATTGCCAATCTGCTTCATGCGCTTCTTGCCCTTCTTCTGCTTTTCAAGCAACTTACGCTTACGGCTAACGTCACCTCCATAACACTTTGCAGTAACATCCTTGCGCACACACTTGATAGTCTCACGAGCCACAATCTTTGCTCCTATAGCAGCCTGTATGGCAATGTCAAACTGCTGACGCGGAATCAGATCCTTAAGCTTCTCACACATCTTGCGACCCATGCTCACTGCATTATCCTGATGAGTAAGAGCCGAAAGTGCGTCTACCGGCTCTCCATTGAGAAGAATATCAAGCTTGGCAAGACGCGACGGACGGAATCCATCGATGTGATAATCGAACGAAGCGTATCCCTTACTTATTGATTTCAGCTTGTCGTAGAAATCTATCACTATCTCACCCAAAGGCAGCATAAAATGCAACTCCACACGATTGCCGCTCACATACTCCTGCTTAATCAGCTCACCACGCTTATCAAGACAAAGCGTCATGATAGGACCAATGAAGTTGGTTGTGGTGATGATAGTGGCGCGTATGTACGGCTCCTCGATATGGTCGATGAGAGTCTGCTCTGGCAACCCCGACGGATTGTGCACTTCCTTGACATTGCCTTGCTTGTCGTATACCATGTACGACACGTTAGGCACAGTTGTGATAACGTCCATATTGAACTCACGGTCCAAGCGTTCCTGCACAATCTCCATGTGCAAAAGACCAAGGAAACCGCAACGGAAACCAAAGCCAAGAGCAACGGAAGACTCTGGCGAGAACGTAAGTGAAGCATCATTAAGCTGAAGTTTCTCAAGCGAGGCACGCAAGTTCTCGTACTCACTCGGGTCTATAGGATAGACACCGGCAAACACCATAGGCTTTACCTCCTGAAATCCAGATATGGCTTTCTCGCACGGACTGTTAACATGTGTGATAGTATCACCCACCTTCACCTCAGTAGCATCTTTGATACCCGAGATGATGTAGCCTACCTCTCCTGTCTTAAGCACCTGACGTGGCACCATATCCATCTTTAGTACACCCACTTCATCGGCAATATACTCCATGCCAGTATTGAAGAACTTTACCTTATCGCCCTTGCGTATCTCACCATTCTCTATCTTAAAATAGGCAATGATACCACGGAAAGAGTTGAACACAGAGTCGAAGATAAGAGCCTGAAGCGGAGCTTTTGAGTCGCCAGTAGGATGTGGCACACGCTCCACTATAGCCTGAAGCACATCGTCAATACCCTCACCAGTCTTGCCCGAGGCACGCAGAATGTCCTCACGCTTGCAGCCTATGAGTTCCACAATCTCGTCTTCCACCTCATCGGGCATTGCGCTCGGCATGTCTATCTTGTTGAGTACGGGAATAATCTCCAAGTCGTGCTCTATAGCCATATAGAGATTGGAGATGGTCTGAGCCTGCACTCCCTGTGTGGCGTCTACTACAAGCAGCGCACCTTCACATGCGGCAATGCTTCGCGACACCTCGTAGGAGAAGTCTACGTGTCCCGGAGTATCAATAAGATTCAGAATATATGTTTGGCCATTATGCTTGTATTCCATCTGTATGGCATGGCTCTTGATAGTAATACCACGCTCACGCTCCAGATCCATGTTGTCAAGCATCTGGCCCTCAGTTATCTTGATTGTTTGTGTACGCTCCAGCAATCGGTCGGCAAGTGTTGATTTGCCGTGGTCGATGTGGGCAATAATGCAGAAATTCCTTATATTGTCCATTGATATATATCAGTTTTATGTGCAAAGTTACTTGTTTTTTCCGACAAATAGGTAACTTTGCAGAAGAATTGTACTTCTATTTTTTATAAAAGATGAAAAAAATCATATTTGGCTTTATTGCCTGTTCGGTACTGCTATGCAGTTGCCACGAAAGTTTGGAAAAACGTGCCCAGCGCGAGGCACGTGAATATACCGAGAAATACTGCCCAACTCCTGAGCAGAACTATACACGCACAGACAGTGTAGTGTTCGACATCAACACCAAGACCTACCACTATTACTGTTCTGTGACTGGCATTCTCGACGATAAGAAAATCTTCGACAACAATCGTCAGAAGCTTACAGAAGCTCTTCTTGCCACAGTCAAGGAGAACACATCTTTCCGTTCGTACAAAAAGGAGGGCTTCGCTTTCCAGTGGACTCTGCGCTCCGACAAGAATAAGAATGTTGTATACTTCGACAAAAGATACACGCCAAAGGATTACAACAAATAGGCCACACTGTCTACAAAACGACAAGGGCTGGATTCCACTTAATTGGAGTCCAGCCCTTATATTTAATAAGGTGTACGCTATTATTACAATTCGTTGGTCACCTCATGACCCATTTGCATTACGTATGTCAGGTTGATGTCATCGTTGAACATCATTATGTCGGCATCCTTGCCCTCCTCTATAGAACCCTTGCGATCGTATATGCCCATAATCTTGGCAGGAGTCTCGCTCGCCATGCGGAACACATCAATCATAGGAATCTCTGCTTTCTGGATACAAGTACGGATGAGTGTGTCCATAGTTGCAATAGAACCTGCAAGAGCAGAGTGGTCGGCAAGCTTGCATACTCCATCCTCAAGTATAACGCTTGGCTCAGAAGACACATTGCCTTCGCTTGCAGCATAAGCCAACGAGTCGGTGATAAGAGCTGTCTTCTCTACGCCCTTTATCTGATATACCACCTGAAGCATCACAGGCGGCACATGAATGCCATCAGCAATCACCTCAACAGTCATGTCCTGAAGAGCATACACACTCTCTACTGTGCCAGGCACCTTGAACTCATGCTCCTTGTAGACCACTGGCATTGCATTGTAGAAGTGAGCAGCGTGCGACAGACCAGCATCATGAGCAGCCACTACATCCTCATAGGTAGCACGGGTGCAGGTGAGTGCAGTAAGCACACCATGCTTGCGGCAAGCGGTAATAAACTCCACGGAACCCTGAAGTTCTGGAGCCTCGTCCCAACGCTTTATACATGAATACTTATCAAGCAAAGGTTCATATTCCTCAGCCAATGGAGCCTTTATCAGCACAGGATTCTGTGCGCCAGCCTGCTTAGGATTGATATAAGAACCCTCGATGTGGAGTCCGAGCACTGGACTATCCTTCTCAGCCATAAGTTTCTCGCAAGCCTGACAGGCAGCCTCTATTGTAGGTATGGTAGACGATGAGAGAGTAGGATAGATGGTAGTTGTACCATGCTTCATGTGTGCATTCACAGCAGCACGAAAAGCATCCTCGCTACCTTCTATAAAGTCACGACCGCCACCACCATGAGTATGCATGTCTATACCGCCAGGAACTACATAGCATCCCTTTGCGTCGATGATTTCTGCGTCAACAATATGGAGGTCGATATTTGATACGGCTTTTATTTTATTGTCTTCGATGATTACAGAGCCGCCCTCAAGCCAACCGTTAGGGGTGAGAATGCGACCATTGACTATTTGCTTTAACATAACTATATGTGTTTAGAGTTCGTTGGTTACTTCATTACCCATCTGCATCACGTATGTGAGCTTGAGATCCTTGTCGAACATCATGATGTCGGCATCCTTGCCATCCTCAAGCGATCCCTTGCGGTCGAACACACCCATAATCTTTGCAGGAGTCTCACTTGCCATGCGGCAAGCGTCGGCCATAGGAATGTTTGCCATCTGAACGCATGTGCGGATAAGACGGTCCATTGTAGCAATAGAGCCTGCAAGAGCTGAATGGTCGGCAAGTTTGCACACTCCATCCTCAAGGATAACACGTGGGTCGAAAGCCACACCCTCGTCGCTTGCTGCACAAGCCAAAGAGTCGGTGATGAGGGCTGTCTTCTCTACGCCCTTTATCTGATAAACAATGCGAAGCATTACCGGTGGCACGTGGATGCCGTCGGCGATAACCTCTACAGTCATGTCGGGAAGGGCATAAACACTCTCTACAGTGCCTGGCACCTTGAACTCATGCTCCTTGTAGACCACAGGCATGGCATTATAGAAGTGTGTGGCATGCATCATGCCTGCCTTATGACCAGCAACCACATCTTTATATGTGGCGCGTGTATGACCTATTGAGGCCAAGACACCATGCTTGCGACATGCCTCGATAAATTCAATAGAACCAGGAAGCTCAGGAGCCTCGTCCCAACGCTTGATACAAGAATACTTATCAAGCAAAGGCTCGTATTCCTCTGCCACAGGAGCCTTGATCCATTCAGGTATCTGTGCGCCCGCCTGCTTAGGATTGAAGTAAGGACCTTCAAGGTGAAGTCCAAGAACAGGGCTATTCTCCTCAGCCATGAGTTTCTCGCATGTTTCACACGCAGCCTCAATCATAGGCACAGTCGAAGAAGAAAGTGTCGGGAAGATTGATGTGGTGCCATGCTTCATATGAGCCTTGATGGCCACACGGAAAGCTTCTTCAGTACCTTCCATGAAGTCGCGACCGCCACCACCATGCACGTGCAACTCTACACCACCAGGAACCACATAGCATCCCTTGGCATCGATGATTTCAGCTTCAACGATGTGAAGATCACTGTTCGACACGGCTTTTATTTTATTGCCGTCGATAATTACAGAGCCGCCTTCAAGCCAGCCTTCTGGAGTCAGAACGCGACCGTTGATTATTTGCTTTAGCATAATTGAATGATTAGTTATAGAACTTGTCAAGCTGCAGAATATTTTTAATAGATATGTGCAAGACTTTTTAGTTCATTAGTAGATTTTCGTAAGCAAAGGTACATATATTTTTCTAACTATTAATACAAAACAAAAAAAATGATTACTAAAACAAATAAAAATTTCAATTACGACAAAATATCCAAGACGATTGGGATTAATTATGAATAACCTTGGATTTTTTTAGAACTATTTCTAAATGATAAAATCGGAGTAATGCAAGCAAAAAACATTATTTTGCCACATCAACTCCGACTAAATTCTATCTATATAAATAATGTATATCAACTCAGATTGATGTTAATACCCCATCTGTCCTAAGGCCTCAGCCAGCTGGTCGGGACAGCTTGTAGGCTTGCCTCCACAAGTAATGCCCTTGAGAGTCTGCTTTACGTCAGTTGCCTTCTTGCCTATGCACAGTGCACAGATGCCTTTAAGGTTGCCGTTACATCCACCCATGAACGAGAGATTGCGGATAATGCCTTCAGCATCAACATCTATAGTGATAAGGCGGCTGCATGTGCCGTTTGTGGTATATTCCAAATGATTCATAAACACATAAAATAAAAAAGCCCCATCCCCTCGACACTCCCTTTATGGGGAGAGACAAGAGGATGGGGCTTAAGTCTTAACTATTTCTTACTCGCCCTCTTCAGGCTTCATGTTAGTATAAACATTCTGCACATCGTCGAAGTCCTCAAGACGCTCAACCATCTTGTCGATAGTAGCGCGCTGCTCTGCGTCAACGTCCTTAAGGTCGTTAGGCACATAAGTGAACTCACCACCGATATCCTCGAAGCCCTGGTCCTCAAGGAACTTCTGAATCTGAGCGTAGGCCTTAACGTCATCACCATAGATAGTGATTGTGCCCTCTTCCTCGTCCTCATCAAACTCGTCCTCTACGTTGAAGTCGATAAGCTCAAGGATAAGCTCTTCCATGTCGATACCGTCCTTCTTCTTGAATGTGAACACACACTTGTGGTCGAAGAGGTAAGACAAAGAACCTGTTGTGCCGAGAGTTCCGTTGAACTTGTTGAACACCGAGCGAACGTCACCTACGGTACGTGTGGTGTTGTCGGTCAATGTGTCAACAAAGATAGCGATGCCGTGAGGGCCATATCCCTCGTAGGTTACTTCCTTGTACTCGCTCTGGTCCTTGCCCATAGCGTTCTTGATAGCACGCTCGATGTTGTCCTTCGGCATGTTCTCACGCTTACAAGTAGCGATGATAGAACGGAGCGACGGGTTGTTCTCTGGTTCCGGACCGCCAGCCTTTACGGCGATGGCAATCTGCTTGCCCAGACGGGTGAATGTCTTAGCCATGTGGCCCCAACGCTTCAGCTTTGTAGCTTTACGGTATTCAAATGCTCTTCCCATTTTATTATTTTTTATTTATTATTTATTGTATTCTCTACTTATCTAATTTAACAATTAACATTTAGCACTTAACATTAAATATCATTGTTTATCTAAGTTCAGCACCGAGTTTCTGCTTGAGGTTGTTGATGAGCTTGGTCATGATAGCCTCAATCTGCTTGTCGTTGAGAGTCTTTGTCTCGTCCTGCAGGATGAAGTTCACAGCGTAGCTCTTCTTGCCCTCAGGCAGGTTCTTGCCCTCATAAACGTCGAACAGTTCAACGCTCTTAAGGAGTTTCTTCTCTGTCTGACGTGCAATCTGCTCAATCTGCTCAAACTCAACATTCTTGTCGATAAGCAAAGCGAGGTCGCGGCTTACTGACGGGAACTTGCTGATGTCGTGATAAAGAGTCTCGTTCTTCTTGATGGCACGCATAAGGTTGTTCCAATTGATGTCGGCAAAGAACACATCCTGCTCAATGTCCATCTTCTTAAGGAGCTTGTGGCAAACAGTACCCATCTCGCAGAGCACCTTTCCGCTGCGTGCCTTAAGAGCAAGAGCCTTGCCAAAGACATTGTTGTCCGACTTCTCTACAACCACGATACCAGGATTAACACCCAAGCGAGTGAAGATATTCATCACATAAGCCTTAAGCTCATAGAACGACGACTGCTCGTCGGCATGTGCCCATGAGCCTTCAACACGCTTGCCAGTAATCCACATACCAAGGTGCATTTCCTCTGTGTAAGCCTTTATCGGATCCTCGTCGTTCTTCTTCTCGGGCGAGTAATGATAGCAGTTGCCAAACTCGAACAGGCGAAGGTTAGGCATCTTGTGGTTCACGTTGCGGGCTACACTCTCCAATCCGCCAAAGAGCAGAGACTGGCGCATAACACCAAGATCAGAGCTGAGCGGATTCATCACCTTAACGGTTGTCTCCTCTGTGTAGCGGTTAAGCTCAGTATAGTAAGCGGTCTTAGTGAGCGAGTTGTTCATAATCTCGCGGAAACCACAACCTACAAGCTGCTCGCCGATAACGTTCTGACGCTGATAAGCCTTGTCCTCATCACCAAGGATAGTGAGTGAGCTCTTGAGCTGTGTCGGGATTTCCACATTATTATATCCATAGATACGAAGAATATCCTCAACAACATCACACGGACGCTGCACGTCAACACGATAAGCCGGAACATCAAGCTCCAAGCCTGTCTCAGTCTCAGCAACAACCTTCATCTCAAGACTCTCGACAATTGAGCGTATCATGTCGTTGCCAATCTTCTTGCCGATAAGACGGTCTACATACTCATAGTCGAGCTGCACACGAGCGTCGGCAATAGGATTAGGATAAACATCCTTTATCTCCATGCTCACCTTGCCACCAGCCAACTGCTTGCACAGAATGGCAGCCTGCTTCAGAGCATAGATAGTGCCATTGGGGTCGATGCCACGCTCAAAGCGATAGCTTGCATCAGTGCTGAGTCCATGGCGGCGTGCGCTCTTGCGAATCCATGTCGGGTGGAAGTAGGCACTCTCCAACACAACATTGGTTGTAGTGTCGTAAGTACCGCTACCCTTGCCGCCAAAGATGCCGGCAATACACATTGGGTCTTCTGCATTACAGATGCTGAGGTCATGCTCGCCAAGAGTGTGCTCCTCGCCGTCGAGAGTTACAAACTTAGTGCCTTCTGGCTGAGTGCGCACAACAATCTTATGTCCCTTAACCATGTCTGCATCAAAGCAATGCATAGGCTGACCATAGGCCATCATCACATAATTGGTGATGTCGACGATGTTGTTGATAGGACGCAAGCCGATAACCTTAAGCTTGTCCTGCAACCATTCTGGACTCTCCTTCACCTCGCAGCCAGTGATGCTCACGCAAGCATAACGCTTGCAAGCCTCTGTGTTCTCAATCTCCACCTCGATAGGAAGGTCGTTGTTGTCTACTGTGAACTCAGAGCAGTCGGGGCGATGAAGCGAAGTGGCGTGACCATTGCGCTTGAGCCAAGCATAAAGGTCGCGAGCCACACCCCAATGACTCAGGGCATCAGAACGGTTGGCTGTAATGTCAATCTCAATCACCCAGTCGCTCTCCAAATGATAGTATTCAGCAGCAGGCTGACCAACGGGAGCGTCTTCGGGCAACACGATAATGCCATCATGACTTGTGCCCACGCCAATCTCGTCCTCGGCACAAATCATGCCAAGGCTCTCAACGCCACGCAGTTTAGACTTCTTGATTACAAATTCCTTGTCGCCATCATAGAGCACGCAGCCCAGGTCGGCAACTATAACCTTCTGACCTGCAGCCACATTAGGTGCACCGCAAACAATCTGCTGCGGTTCTGCCTTGCCAAGGTCAACGGTTGTTATATGCAAGTGGTCTGAATTAGGATGCAATTCGCAAGTCAATACCTTGCCCACGTACAGTCCCTTCAGTCCACCTTTAATGGTCTGTACTTCCTCAAGAGCGTCAACTTCAAGTCCGCATGAGGTCAGCGCATCAGCTGTCTCTTGTGGAGTGAGGTCGAAATCGACATACTCCTTAAGCCATTTATATGAAATCTCCATATATAAATATATAATGTTTTTTTAAGTATACTCAAACTTGGTGCAAAAGTAATAATTTTTCATGTAGTAGACAAAAAAAACTAACAAAACCTACATATTATATTGTAGGTTAGATAATTTCTTTGAGGGGCATCCAATAAACTTAGACACTCCTCAAAGAATATAAAAAACATACAGTTACAATTTATTCCATTTCTCCACGACCTGCAATATCTCACTCCGTATATTATAATTTGTACCATTCTTGCAGTATCTTACAATGCCATCCTTGTCAACCACAATCGTCAAAGGATAGCCTTGCTTGCCAACCCGTTTCGTGAAATATGTGTCATCTACGATATGGGTCCAGTTGAAGCCTGCCTTCTCTGTGATTCGCTTCACCTTATCAGCTTCCTCGAAGTTGACTGAAATGAACAGCACATCTGGATATTTGTTTTTCCACGTAGAAAGAGCAGGCATTTCCTTGCGGCACGGTCCGCAACCCGAATACCATACATTAACAACAGTCACACGTCCTTTCAAATCATCCTTTGTCCATGTCTTGCCATTGAGGTCAGTCTCAGAGAACTCGTCAGGCAAAGCCTTGCCCACTTCAAACATTGCAACGCCAGTTGAGTTTATAAGCTTGTTCATCTTCTGAAAGTTACGTGCACCTTCCTCCAATTGCTCAGCATTCTTTACCTTTTCAAAAGGTATCTCATACTTCTTTATTGACTCCGGCACCTTGAAGCCATCGTCCACCAGAAGATTGATAACTCTATTCCCTTCATTATCTGCAAGAGCCATTATCGAACTGCTTATCTTAAAGGCCTCATCCATCGACAATTCCTTCGAGAAATAATGTCCTCCAATTCTATACATTGGAACAATCTTGTCTTGTGCCATAATCTTAGGCGTGACACACAACAACAAGCCCAACAGAAACAATAACTTTTTCATTTGTTGTCCACGTTTTTTATTTTGGTTTTCAATATTGCAAGCATCACTTCGTCTTGATAATACAGATATCATGCGTCTTGCCAATTTCCCCATGCTCCATAGCTGCCTTTGAGCCACGCTTCAATATAACGATGTTTGATATTTTCGATTGTGCAATGTCTTTCACTTCCTGAGACGTTGCTGACTTGCCATCTACTACATACAATATGTTCTCCTTGCTTGCCTTGGTGAAGATTTTCAGCACACCATTCTTCCCTTTCTCTCCGTAGGCGTTGGCTACGTCCGACCCTGGCTTGTACACATTTATTGAATTTATGTCGCCAGGCTTGATATAGTTTAAAGACCCAGTGTATTCCTTACCATCCAAAACAATCAAAGGCTTGGAATTAAGCATGTCAAAGTTTGTCACTTCCACTTCCATCTTACCAGTCTTTTTCGACTTATTGATATTGTTTCCATTTGCCAAAGTATCCTTTGTGATGTAATGCAATTCGGTAGAAACTTTGTACGGTCGGTTTCTCAGACTATCAGGCAATATTTCATCAGTATGAATATTGTAAACATCCCCTTTGTCGTTTTTAATTACATTGAACGACAGGATTTTCTTTCCTGTGAGTTGCGAGCCGTCGAAATTCTCTATCTTCTTGCCGTTAATGATAAATACGTTCTCCTGCGCATACGAAACAACAGTCGCAAAGAGCGCGATAAATGTAAGAACAAAAAACTTTTTCATACGCATAATATTTTAAGTTGTTTATTATCTCTATTGAGAGCCATGAACTTTAATTGAGAGCTATAAGCTGACTGCTTGACCCATCGTCGGAACATGCGACAATGAAGGAGGCAGACGTTCCATCATCATAACATTTGGTCACAATGTTTGCCTCACCCACCTTTCTTATCTCATAACTTTCCACCTGTTCATCGGGGAAAGTGACAGAAGCCATGATATTATCGACTTTCCTGACAACATTTGACTTTCTGACAACATTTGACTTTCTGACAACATTTGACTTTCTGACAGTACTTGTTTTTCTGACAAGACCTGATTTAACAGTATGCTCAGAAACAACATCTCCTTCAATAGTACCGCCTTCCCTGCCAGGCTCCTCCTCCGCAGACAAATCATTTACTTCATCCTCTTGTGTTTTACCGACATTCATCTTCTGCTCGATATCATCTACGACTCTCTGTTGTTCTTCAGCAACTATCTTTCCTGCAACCGGATTGTCGCCATCCGATGTTGTCCATGACCGTATGGCCACAATCGCCAATACCGAAGCACATGCTGCCACAACAACCCAACGCCACAACCGTGAAGCATGATTAGCCGGGACATGTTCGGCATTCAGCCCTGGAGTTGGCTCTATAGTAATATCTTTTGTAAGCATTGCGTCCAGTTCCTCTTCGCTGAAATCATAATCATCAGTCTTGAAGCTGCTGAACATCTCCTTATAGTCCATCCATTCGGCAGGAATATCCTCGGCAGTTTCAAAATATTCGGCAAGCGTCAGTTCCTCCGTTTCCGTCGTAAGACCTTCAACAAACCTGCCCAACAGTCGTTCTATATATTCTCTTGAGTATTTCATTGTTTTGCCTTTTTTATGTTCTTTAAAAGTTCCATTCGTGCCTTGCTTATCATTCCGCGCACAGAGCTTTCCGTCGTGCCGAGTATCCGGGCAATGTCCGCATACGGCATATTCTCCACATTGCGCATTCTGATAATGGCGCGATACTTATCGCTGAGCAATCTTATGCTCTGTTTTACAATAAGCTGATTCTCATGAATCTCCAGTTGCCTTTGCGGACTGTCCGCATTAGCCATGTTGTCCAAAGTCTCTACCCTCACATTCTGCCTTGCATCCCTAAGCATGTTGAGCGACACATTCCTACACACAACCGAAGCCATATGTAGCATCTTCGTATCATCATCTATCCGCTCACGTGCAATCCACAATCTTAATAGAGTCTCCTGAACAGCATCCTCAGCGTCAGAGCCATTCCCAAGATAGTGCATAGCCTGCTTGAGCAAACCATCGCGCAGCCTCTCCGCACCATTCACAAACTCTTGTATTTCCACGTCATTTCTTCTATTTGTTTACATCAATAATAACACAAGAGTTATTATTTCGCTACGCAAAACTAATAAAATTTGAAGATTAAGTTGCAAGTTCGGCTATTTATTTGTAACTTCACATCGAAATATCAAAACCACAAGGCTATGGAGATGGAAGAGATAAGAAAATATCCAGTAGGAATGCAGACCTTCGCGGATGTCATAAACGATAAATATATATATGTAGACAAGACAAAATACATAGTTTCTTTTTTAAGAAATGGTTCCAAGTATTTATTTCTGAGTCGCCCACGGCGATTCGGCAAGTCTCTTTTTGTCTCTACCCTTAAGGCATATTTCGAGGGCCGCAAGGAACTATTTGACGGGCTTGCTATAGCCGACTATGAAAAGGAGTGGGTTAAGCATCCTGTCCTGCATTTCGACTTGAGCACGGCAAAGCACATGGATGAGAAAGGACTGCTGAGCGAGTTGAATCTTAAACTTCAGGAATATGAGAAGATATACGGACGCGAGGATGGAGCTGAGAATCCCAACCAACGTCTGCAATATCTTGTAAAGCGCGCTTGCGAACAAACAGGACATAAGGTGGTGCTTCTTATCGACGAGTACGACGCTCCGCTGCTTGACGTGGTGCACGAGAAAGACAACTTGCAGGCATTGCGCCGTATAATGCAGAATTTCTATAGTCCGATTAAGTCGCTCGACCCATACCTTAAGTTTGTGTTCATTACCGGCATTACCAAATTCTCGCAGCTTAGCATATTCAGCGAGCTTAACAACCTCGACAATATAAGCATGTACGACCATTACTCTGCCATCTGCGGCATAAGCAAGACTGAACTGCTGACACAGATGAAGCCAGACATTGAATTGCTTGCCAAAGCCAACGGCGTAACATTCGACAAGATGGTGGATGAGCTTACCGATTTTTATGATGGTTATCATTTCAGCGAACATGCGGAGGATGTTTTCAATCCGTTTAGCCTTGTCAAGGCTTTGCGAAACAAGAAGGTTGCAGCCTACTGGTTCAGTTCTGGCACACCGAGCTATCTGATAAAGACTTTGCAGAAATATCATGTGGGTGTGATGGACATTGAGAAGAAGAGCGTATCGGTTGATGATTTTGATGTGTCGCCAGAACAGATGACATCAGCCTTGCCCCTACTCTATCAGAGCGGCTATCTTACAATAAAGAGTTACAATTCTATTCTACAGAAATACCGATTGGATTACCCTAACAAGGAAGTGCGCATAGGTATGGTCAAATCACTTGCCCCAAATTATCTGTCGCCCATACAGCTTGACAATAATGGCTTTGTATTTGAATTCCTTGAGAATCTGTTCAACAACAACATGGATGGCGCATTGTTGAAAATGCAGGCTTATCTTGCCAGTATTTCCAACCAACTGTCCAACAAGAACGAGCGCGACTTCCAAACCGTGTTCTATCTCATCTTCAACCTTATGGGAGCATACATAAAGGTGGAGGAATGCAGCGCAATAGGCAGGGCAGACGCCGTGCTGCACATGCCTGACGCTGTATATGTGATGGAACTGAAATATGATGGTTCTGCCGATGATGCCTTGCAGCAGATTGACGACAAGGGTTATCTTATTCCATATACGGCAGAAGGAAAGCGACTGATAAAGGTGGGCGTAAACTACGACAGCCTTAAACGAACAATCGGAGAATGGAAAATCGTGGAAGCATAAAACAACTGATTAATTATGAAATATCTTGACCCCAAAGCCGACCTTACCTTCAAGAAGATATTCGGCGAGCATAAGGACCTGCTCATTAGTCTTCTCAATGCTCTGTTGCCATTGGCCGACGATGAGCAGATAGAGAGCGTGGAGTATCTATCGCCCGAACTTGTGCCCGACACTTATGTAGGCAAAAACAGTATTGTGGATGTGAGATGCCGCGACGTGAAGAACCGTCAGTTTATTGTTGAGATGCAGATGCTGTGGACAGAAGCTTTCAAGCAGCGAGTGCTGTTCAACGCTTCCAAGGCCTTCGTGCGCCAGCTCGACAAGAAGCGCAAGTATGAGTTGCTGCAACCTGTCTACTCGCTCAACCTTGTCAACGAGACCTTCATAAAGGAATATCCCGATGAATTTATCCACAACTATAATGTTGTGCATGAGCTGCACAGCAACGAGATTATCGACGGACTGCATTTCACATTCGTTGAGCTTCCAAAGTTCCAGGCCCATTCAATAAAAGAAAAGAAAATGGCTGTGCTGTGGCTTAGATTCCTTACAGAGATTGACGAGCAGACAAAGGAAGTGCCACAAGAACTCTTGGACAATCCGGAAACCTCGAAGGCCCTGAAAACAGTAGAGGAATCTGCCATGTCGAAAGACGAGCTGCTTGCCTACGATGACTTTTGGGACAAGCTTGGTGCCGAACGTCTGCTGTTGGTTGATTCCAACAGGAGAAGCATGGAGGAAGGCAGAGAAGAAGGAAGAAAAGAAGGACTAAAAGAAGGACTAAAAGAAGGACGCAAAAAGGGAATAGAAGAAGGACGCAAAGAGGGACTAAAAGAGGGCCGTGCAGATGTGGCAAGAAATCTGTTGAGCATAGGAATGCCATTGGAAGATATTGCCAAAGTTACCGGACTGGAGATAAAAGACATAGAACAGCTGAAAAAATAGAAAGGAGACAACAGCTTTAAACTGATGAGACATATTAAGACAGCATTTATAGGATTCGGTTATCGTGGAAAACAAATGCTGCGCCTGTTGCGCACCATTGATTTCTTCGACATTGTTGGCATTGCCGACAAGAACGACTGCCAGGAGAAGAACTCTCTTGGTGTACCTTTCTATCAAGGCGAAGAGGCGTTCAAGACAATGCTTGAGGAGCAACACCCCGAACTCGTATTCATCACCACACCGTGGCATCTGCATGTGCCGCAAGCTGTGGAGTGTATGCGCCATCATTGTCATGTGGCTCTCGAAATTAAGGGAGGTCTATGCCATGATGAATATGCCCCATTGGCCGAGATTGCCAACAAGGAAGGATTAAGGGTTTTTCCATTGGAAAACACTCTTTTCATGCGCGAGATACTTGCCATAAAACGTATGGCAGACGAAGGCGTGCTGGGCGAGATAGTATACATGCGAGGCGGCTACCGCCACGACTTGCGCGACATTTTGCTCGACGACAAAGGCATACTCGGTGGGCGCAAAGGCACAGAAAGCGTGTGGCGAAGCCGTTTCTATACACATAACAATGGAGACATCTACCCCACTCATGCCCTTGGACCGCTCTGCATGATTCTCGGCATAGGCAAGAACGACCAACTTGCATGGCTCACTTCATTTGCCACAAAGGCTGTGGGACTGCGCCAACGAATGTCTGAACACGACGCAACAACAATAACTCTCGGCGACATCGTGTCCACACAAATAGAGACAAAAGGCGGAACACTCATATCCCTTACACACGACACTACACTACCGCGACCTCGCAGTCTCGACTTTGAGGTGCAAGGCTCACGTGGCATTTGGGACGGAGTGAACCGACGTATCTATATCGAGGGCATGAACAACCATGAACAATGGGAGGACGATGCTGAATACATCAAAAAATATGAAAGCACCTACTGGCAGCTTTGGGGCGAAGAGGCTCTCAACAACGACAGCCACCACAAAGGCATGGACTATATAATGCTTCGTGCTATAGAATCAGACCTTACAGGCCAAACCCCTTATCCCGCCACACTAAGCGACCTCGCCCTGTGGACATCCGTGACAATACTGTCTGAAGAATCCATCAAGAAGCATAGTCGTGTGGCTTTTTAATGTCACAATATTATTAAAGAACATTTATACAAGAGAAAAAATAATAAGTCCGACGAACCAAAACGAAATGGTTTCATCGGACTTATTTGGTATAATACAATAATTTTATCTTACAATAACCTTTCTTATGCTACCATCACTCATCTTTATAAGATTCACGCCCTTCTGTGGGGCATTAAGTTTAGTTCCAGTAGCAGAATAACGTGCTATTTCTTTCTTTTCCAAATTGTTTTGTTTGATTGACGTTTCTCCACCTTCTGCATTGCAATAGTAGTAAGTGGGAGCTATGATATAATAGCTCTTTTCCTGGTCGTATGACATTATATCAAGAGGAAACCATTCCGTGAAGTTTAAAAGCACAAGCTCTTTTGTTTCCTCGTCATAAGTAAGAGTAAAGTTCTTCTTTGTACTTTCCACATTATCATATACTGTAATAATGCCTTTCTCTGCATCATAAGTATAACTACCGTCCACCAAGGTCACAGAAAAATCACCATAACCATAAGTCATTAAGAAATTGTCTTCTGTGATAGCAAAACGGATAAAATATATTCCTGTTACCGTACGGTCTGCCGCTTCCTCTGCAGTAATTTTCTCGTTTGCTGGATTAGCATTCCAATCTTTAGCAAACTGCTCACAATATTCTTTTACTGAAGTATAAACATAATTGCCATCCTCATCATGAGCGAAACCGTCAGGATTATTATAATCCAACAGATAACATACGCCCTTAGGATTTTCTATGTCAAATACCGTATGGGTGGTAGACCATGTGTTTTGAAAATCTTTAGCTGTTGGTATAACACCAGCCATTGCCGACCAACTGCTTGCAAATGCTACAATTGCTGCAACCACAAATCTTTTGAGTAAACATTTTTTCATAAGCCTTCTTTTGTTATTAGTTATTATTGCTGTCGTTTGCAAATATAACGAATTTTTCATTATACACAAAGCAAAAAAAACACAGAATTCCATATATTTATACACTTTGTACTTATTTCGAACAAAAAGAGTTACTTTTAGGTTTACCTATACATATTTTTACTCCCTCGGCAGGAAAAAATATTTCTCCCGGCAGAGAGATATTTTGAGCCTATCAGAATAGGCAGGATATCATAATAAACCAATAACACCTATTTATATATAAGTATGCGTTCAAATTTATCTTCCACTTTTATGCCAATCCACATGCCTCTGGCAATTCCACTTTATTGCGATTTCAGTAATCTTTGCAGATGTTTTCTGCCAAAACCAACACATTTCATTGACACTTCCACACAAATCTCCACACGCTTTTTCCGCCAATATGGAGAGCAAAACCACTATTTCCTTTACTGTAAAATATCTATATACAGGGATGACTATCAACGCCAATACGATGATAAGTATAGCTCTTGGAGACAAAATGTTT
>CAKQEI010000053.1 GCA_934230115.1 uncultured Prevotella sp.
AAGCATCGCACAAAGCGTTCTTTCGATGTGAACTTGTTCAGCAAGAAGTTCTTCTATGTTGAGGAGAACTGCTGGATTTGCCTCAAAATTAGCGCAGCGGGTCTGCGCCTCATCAACAAAGTGGGCTTGGACGCTGCCCTTAAGCAGGCTGTGTCTAAAGGCTATTGTGACTGGAGTGACATTAAAGTAATAGGAGAATAAGTAAATGGCAAAGAAAGCAAAAGGCAACAGAGTGCAGGTTATTCTGGAGTGCACTGAAATGAAGAACAGCGGTATGCCTGGAACAAGCCGTTACGTGACTACCAAGAATCGTAAGAACACTCCGGACCGTATGGAATTAATGAAGTATAACCCCATCCTTAAGAAGATGACTCTTCACAAGGAGATTAAGTAATAACGTATAAGACATGGCAAAGAAAGCGGTCGCTACCCTCCGTGAAGGTTCAATGGATGGTCGCGCATATACAAAGGTTATCAAGATGGTGAAGAGCCCGAAGACTGGTGCTTACATTTTTGATGAGCGCATGGTTGCTAACGAGGCTGTAAAGGACTTCTTCAAGAAGTAATTCACACCATTAACGCACGATTTTCATAATCGAACGAAATATTTAGGCAGTATCGACTATTAAGGTTGGTACTGCCTTTTTGGGTTTTGTAAAGAAGATCTCCCACGGATACCGTATATTTCATGGAATCGTTAGCATAACATTCCTCTTTATTCTTTATTTTTCATCGGCTTGCCGATAATACCACACTCCTCATTCCTTATTCAATCCGTGGTATAACGTCGGCGAAGTCTGCCGAAAATCCGAGGTATCATCTTTTTGATGAGTAAACTATTCTCACTTCCGTGATATTTGTGAAATCTGTGGGAGAATTATTGCTGTATAGTGAAAAAGGGTATATAGAATATATGCGCCCTGCTGTAATGGCAACTTTATTGTGCTGCAGATAGTTGCTTTAAAAAAAAGCCCAAGGCTTTCGCCCTGGGCTATTCTTTTTTCTAACCAATAGTTTCAGTTCTTGCTCTTATACAAGATACTGTGAGCTGATGCTCTTGTTGCTGATCACGCGGCGGATAGTCTCGGCGAACATGTCGGCCACAGACAGCTGCTTAACCTTAGCGCAACGGTTAGAGTAGGGGATAGAGTCTGTAAAGACAATCTCCTCGAGAGCTGAGTTCTGAACACGCTCAGAAGCGGGACCCGACATCACACAATGCGAAGCGCAAGCTCTAACGCTCAAAGCTCCGGCAGCCTTCATCACGTCGGCGGCCTTGGTGATTGTTCCGGCTGTGTCTACCATGTCGTCGACGATGACAACGTGCTTGTTCTTAACATCGCCAATAATCTGGATGCTCTCAACAACGTTGGCGCGGGCGCGGGTCTTGTTGCAGAGTACGAGCGGACAGCCAAGATACTTAGCGTATGTGCTGGCACGCTTTGAGCCGCCTACGTCGGGCGAAGCGATGACAAGCTCGTCGGTCTTGAGGTTAAGACTCTGCAAGTAAGGCAGGATAACGCCCGAAGCATAGAGGTGGTCAACAGGAACGTTGAAGAAACCCTGGATCTGGTCGGCGTGCAAGTCCATAGTGATAAGGCGATCGATGCCGGCAGCCGAGAGGAGGTCGGCAACGAGCTTTGCGCCAATGCTCACACGTGGCTTGTCCTTGCGGTCCTGGCGTGCCCATCCGAAGTAAGGGATAACTGCGATAATCTGGCGGGCAGAAGCACGTTTGGCAGCGTCAATCATGAGGAGAAGCTCCATGAGATTGTCCGAGTTGGGGAATGTGCTCTGCACGAGGAAAACGTCGCGTCCACGGATAGACTCCTCGTAAGATACGGCGAACTCGCCATCTGAGAACTTAGTGACTACCAAGTTGCCAAGCGGGCAACCCAGGCTCTGGCAGATTTTCTCTGCAAGGTATCTCGTGCTTGTGCCTGAGAATACCAAAAAAGAGTTTTGTTCACTCATTTTCTTTATGTGTTATAAGTTACGGATTAATTTTTCGAAATGTGCGATTAGTTCCTTAAAATCCATTTGGTTGTGAATGTCGAAGCGGCTCCACAGGTCGCTGCATATCACTACACCCCCAAAGCCAAGCTCGCGTGCCACACGTATGTTGTCGGCGCTCATGCCTCCAAGGGCAAACACCTTCTTGTCGATGAGCCCCTTGTCGGCGGCATCCTCAAGCTCGTTCATCGTGAAGTTGGATGGAGCCGTCTTGTCGGTGAGAGAGTTGAAGATATTGCCGAGGAACACATAGTTCGACTCTTTCTTTATTTCCTTTAGCTTGCTAAGGTCGCGGCATGTTCGTCCACATTTGCCCCTATAGCCTATAGGCGGTGTCTGGGTGTCATCATCAATATGAATGCCGGCAAGGTGATACTCGTCTTTCAGGTAGAAATGTCCGTGTACCGTTATCTTGTCGTAGGATGAGTCTGGTAGGAGCGACAAGAGCCGCTCTGAATAAATTGGAGATGATCCAGGCTTATAAAGGTGCAAGTTGTCCAACCCTGCCTCGAAGAGGGTGGCAAGTATTTTGTCTTCTTCCACAAAGAATGTGGATTTAGTCATAATTGCTAACTTCATAGTCTGATTTCTTATTTTAACTGCAAATGTAGGCATTTTCTATCAAACAAGCAATTTTATAGCCTATAAAAATGTAGCACGATTGTAATTTCTGCCATATTTATATAATAAGGTGGCAACAATTCGTTAAAATATGGTGCTTTGGCATGGCTTAATCAATGTGTCATAGTATCAATAATCCATAAATTTTGATTTTTAGCCATTTCTTATGCCGTTGACTCATTATTTTTTTGTAATTTTACAAGCTGAAAACATACATCAGAGTCGCTTAGAGTCAAAATAAAGGGCATTTACGGCGATTTTGCGGTTTTTCTATGATAATCAAGTAATACTTAATAATATAAAATGGACGAAAATCAGACAATTGATCAGGACAGGATTCTGAAAATCAACATTGAGGAAGAAATGAAATCCTCTTACATCGACTACAGTATGTCGGTGATTGTGGCCAGAGCCTTGCCTGATGTACGTGACGGATTCAAGCCCGTTCACCGCCGCATACTCTACGGTATGCTTGGCATTGGAAACACAAGCTCTAATCCCTACAAGAAATGTGCGCGTGTCGTAGGTGAGGTTCTTGGTAAGTATCATCCTCATGGCGACTCGTCGGTATATGGAGCTCTTGTGCGTATGGGCCAGAACTGGAACATGCGCTATATGCTTGTGGACGGACAAGGCAACTTCGGCTCGGTGGACGGCGACTCTCCAGCTGCCATGCGTTATACCGAGTGCCGACTCTCGAAGATGGGCGAGCACATTATGGACGACCTCGAAAAGGATACTGTAGACATGGACTCCAACTTCGACGACACTCTCCTTGAGCCGTCGGTTATGCCTACAAAGATTCCAAACCTCCTTGTGAATGGTGGCAACGGTATTGCCGTGGGTATGGCTACAAACATTCCTACACACAACCTTGGCGAGGTGATTGACGGATGCTGCGCCTATATCGACAATCCCGACATCGACGTCGACGGACTCATGGAGTACATCAAGGCTCCCGATTTCCCAACAGGCGCCTATATCTACGGACTCACCGGAGTGAAGCAGGCCTACGAGACTGGCCGCGGCAGAATCATGATGCGCGCCAAGTCGGAGATTGAGAGCGGCGACGCCCACGACAAGATTGTCATCACAGAGATACCTTACGGAGTGAACAAGGCCGACCTCGTGGCAGGCATAGCCGACCTCGTGAAGGAAGGCAAGATTACGGGCATCTCCAACGTCAACGACGAGTCGGGCCGTCAGGGTATGCGTATCGTGGTGGACGTGAAGCGTGACGCCAACGCCAACGTAATCCTCAACAAGCTCTACAAGATGACTGCCATGCAGTCCTCGTTCTCTGTCAACTGCATCGCCTTGGTAAAGGGACGCCCACGTTTGCTCACTCTTAAGGAATGCGTGAAGTACTTCGTGGAGCATCGTCACGACGTGACCATCCGCCGCACCAAGTTCGACCTCAAGAAGGCGCAGGAGCGTGCCCACATACTCGAGGGCTTGATCATCGCCTGCGACAACATCGACGAGGTGGTGCACATCATACGTGCCTCCAAGACTCCGAGCGACGCCCAGCGCAACTTGGAGAAGCGTTTCGAGCTCGACGAGGTTCAGTCGAAGGCTATTGTCGACATGCGTCTGGCCCAGCTCACAGGTCTGCGCATGGACCAGCTCCATGCCGAGTATGAGGAGCTGGAGCGTCAGATAGCCTACTTGCAGCAGATTCTCGACGATCCTGAATTGTGCAAGAAGGTGATGAAGGACGAGCTCCTTGAGGTGAAGGAGAAGTATGGCGACGAGCGCCGCACAGAAATCAAGCCTTTCGAGCATGAGTTCAACGCCGAGGACTTCTATCCCAACGATCCTGTGGTCATTACCGTGAGCCACCTGGGCTACATCAAGCGCACAGCCCTGAGCGAGTATCGCGAGCAGGCCCGTGGAGGAGTAGGCTCTAAGGGAGCGCGCACACGCGAGCAAGACTTCACCGAATACATCTATCCAGCAACCATGCACCAGACTATGCTCTTCTTCACACGCAAGGGACGTTGCTACTGGCTCAAGTGCTACGAGATACCCGACGGCGACAAGAACTTCAAGGGACGTGCCATCCAGAACATGCTCAACATCGAGGCCGACGACTCCGTGAACGCTCTCCTGCGCCTTCGCGGCTTGAACGACGAGGAGTTTGTCAATTCCCACTATGTTGTGTTCGCCACAAAGAACGGTACCGTTAAGAAGACCTGCCTTGAGGCCTACTCACGTCCGCGCACCAACGGTGTGAACGCCATCAACATTGTCGAGGGCGACGAGGTGGTAGACGTGCGCCTCACCAACGGCAAGAACGAGATTATCCTTGCCAACCGCAACGGACGTGCCGTGCGCTTCGACGAGGAGGCTGTACGCCCGATGGGACGTGTGTCTACAGGTGTGCGTGGTATGCAGCTCGACGGCGACGACGACCAGGTGGTAGGCATGATTGTAGTGAACAATGCCGAGACCGAGAACGTGATGGTAGTATCCGAGAACGGCTACGGCAAGCGTTCGCAGGTGGAGGAGTATCGCAAGACCAACCGCGGCGGCAAGGGTGTGAAGACATTCGCCATCACGGAAAAGACCGGACGACTCGTTGCAATAAAGAATGTAACCGACGACAACGACCTCATGATCATCAACAAGAGTGGCATTGCCATTCGTCTGGCCGTGAGCGACTGCCGTGTGATGGGACGTGCCACACAGGGCGTGCGCCTTATCAACCTCTCCAAGAAGAACGACGTGATAGCAAGCGTATGCAAGGTGATGAGTTCGGATGTGGAGGCCAAGCTTGCCGACGACCAGAACGTGGCCGACGAGGCCGACGCTAAGGGCGCAACCGACGCTAAGGGCGCAACCGACGACAACAAGTAAGCAATTAACATCTTTCATAACAAACAAATTAAAACAACTATTTTCATTATGAAGAAATTCTTTATCATGGCGATGTTGGCAGTAGCTGCCACATCTACCTATGCTCAGGACATCAAGAGCGTGCTCAAGGCCAAGGACTATGCCGAGGCTCAGAGCCAGCTCAACTCTTGCCTCTCATCGTTGAGCAACGAGGACAAGGCAAAGGCCTACAACAAGCTCGTGGAGCTCTCGATGCAGAAGGTTAACAAGGAGAACTCTACCATCGTGGAGAACCAGGCTTTGCAGCAGATGGGTCAGCAGGCTAAGCCGGTAGACATGCAGGGCTTCTACACCTCGCTCACCAACGCGCTCAACGCAGCTCAGGAGTGCGACAAGTACGACCATATGCCTAACGCCAAGGGCAAGGTGTCTCCTAAATTCCACAAGAAGAACCAGGCTACTCTTTGGACTCTCCGCCCACAGCTCATCAACGCTGGTCAGGACTGCCTGCAGAAGGACGACAACAAGGGCGCATTGGCCTACTATGCCGCTTATGTAGAGAGCGGCAACTCTTCGCTCTTCGCCGACATGGACAAGACTAAGGCTCCCGACACATACCTCGGCGAGGTGGCTCGCGTGGCAAGTGTCATCGCTTTCCAGGAGAAGGACATGGAGACAGCCAACAAGTATTGCGACGTGGCCCTCAAGGACACAGCTTCCTACAAGGACGCCCTCAACCTCAAGATGGCCATGATGCAGCAGCAGATGAAGACTAAGGAAGACTCTGTGAAGTGCCTCAAGACCTTCGAGGAGCTCTATGCCAACGACAAGAACAACGAGTCGATCTTCACCAACCTCGCTACTCTCTATGGCAACCTCGGCATGAAGGCCGAGCAGGACAAGTGTATCCAGGAGCGTCTTGCAGCCGATCCTAAGTGCTTCGTAGCTTGGGCCGTTAAGGGCCAGGCCGAGATGAACGCAAGCAAGTGGGACGAGGCTATCGCCGACTTCAAGAAGGCAATCGAAATCAAGCCAAGCGCACTCGTGATGACATGGATGGGCTATTGCAACAACAACAAGGCTGCCAACCTTCAGGACGTTAACCAGCAGAAGGTTCTCCTCGCCGAGACAGAGAAGTATCTTGAGAAGGCTAAGGAGCTCGACCCTGAGCAGAAGGAGGCCAACTGGAAGTATCTGTTGTACAACACCTACTATGTGCTCTATGGTGCCGACGACGCACGCACAAAGTCGGTTGCTCCATAATGAGGAACTGAGATTTGAAATTTGAGACTGAGGAATTATCTTTACATATACAGTAGGAGGGTATGGCATCCTTGCCATACCCACTATTCTTCACTTTTCACTCTTAACTTTTTTTTAATCACCAATAAAAAATTCAGGATATAATGTTCAGGAAATTGTGCTTCATCCTAATGCTCTTTGCAGCTTCCGTGCAGATGGCGAATGCCCAAAAGAAGGAGATTTCGCTGGCTAAGGATAATGTGAAGGCTGGTAAATCGCTCGAACAGGCAGAGGCATCGATGAGGAAACTGCTTGCCGACTCAACCAACCGCAACAACGAAAAGATATGGCTCGTTCTTTTTGACGCGGTTAGAAAACAATACGAGGCCGTAAACGAAAAGATGTATCTCAAGCAGTCGGCTGACACGGCTAAACTCTTTGCAGCTACCTATCGCATGTTCGGAATATTAGAAGGCCTGGACTCAATTGACGCCAAGCCCGACAAAAAGGGACGTGTGAAAATAGCCTACCGCAAACGACATGCTGAATATCTTAACGCCCTGCGCCCCAACCTCTACAATGCGGCCATCTTCCACACAGGCAAGAAGGAATACCAAAAGGCCTATGACTATTTCGCAGCCTATATCGATTGCGCCCGTCAGCCACTATTTTCTGACTATAATTACAGTTCTACCGACAAGCTCCTGCCGCGTGCAGCCTTCTACGCGCTATTCAACGGCTACAAGACCAACAAGGCCGAGCAAACCCTGCGCTTTGCCCCTATAGCCATAGCCGATACTGCCAAGCTCGAAACAACCTATCAGTATCTTGCCGAAACCTATCGCGCCCAGAACGACACCCTGAAATGCCTGGATGTATTGCAGAAGGGATTTGAGTGTTATCCCAAGACGAGTTATTTCTTCTCGCATCTCTTCGACCATTATTTCCGCTCGGGCGACATGAAGCGAGCCGTGGAGATATGCGACGGAGCTGTGGCCGCCGACTCGCTCAACTCCATAGCCCTGTTTGCCAAATCGTCCGTGCTCTTCGCCCAGAAGCGATACGACGAGTGCATAGCCGTGTGCGACAGAATCATAAAGCTCGACAAGCAAAACTCAGGAGCCTATCTCAATGCCGGACTCTCGTATTTCAACCAGGCTGTAGAACTCGACATTCTGAAGAACTACAAGCGCGACCAACGCTCGCGTATGCTTCAGCTCTACCGCAAGGCGTTGCCATATATGCAAACCTACCGCAAGCTCGCGCCAAAAGAGCAGGTGCAATGGGCCATGCCGCTCTACACCATTTATCTCAACCTGAACATGGGAAAGGAGTTTGATGAAATCGACTCGCTTATGAAGGGAAAGAAAAAGTGAGGTTTTTACGAAGGAAAAGATAATAAGCCTAATCAAGAAGGATAAGATAATAAGCCTAATCAAGAAGGAAAAGAAAAAGGCTAAAACAAACAGTAGGAGAGGAGTAAAACTCAATTAAGGAAGTTTTGCCCCTCTCCTACATTTTTATTAACTGAACTTTCACAAGCGAAAGAAGTTAAGGCTCACACGATATTTGGAGTGATGTAAACAGAAATCAATAATCCACCAGTCTACTTATTATTGATATAATCTAATATCTGCTCCGCATGAATCTTCGTCTTTATTTCCTTCGGAGTGAAAATCTTTTCTATCACGCCCTCCTCGTTCACCAGGTAAGTGGTGCGTAGAATGCCGATAGTCTTGCGTCCGCAAGTCACCTTTTCGCCCCAGCATCCAAGTTCCTGCAACAATGTAGTCTCCGTGTCGGCAATAAGCGGAAACTGCAAGCCCTTGGCCTCGGCAAATTTCTTCTGCAGAGCCTGTTTGTCCTTGCTCACGCCAATAATCTCGTAGCCTGCGGCAGCCAATTCCTCCTTGTGCGCCTGCAACGAGCAAGCCTCGGCTGTGCATCCGCTCGTGTTGGCTTTGGGATAGCTGTAGAGTACAATCTTGCGACCGCGATAGTCGCTCGCCTTAATCTCGCGTCCGTCCTGGTCGATGCCAAGAACCTCCGGAATCTTATCTCCTACTGTCATAATTTTAGAGTTTTAAAAGGTTGTTTTTGAATGCCTGCAAAGTTACAAAATAAATTGCGGTTTTACCTATTAATACAATTTTTTTATCCATTCCATACACAATCGTGCATTTGCGAATACTAATTTTTAGGTATTGCGTAAATTTGAAAACACTCGTAACTTTGCAACCGTAAAAAAGAGGATTTTCCTTCACCCGAAAGAATTTCTTTTACCCGAAAGATTTTCCTTCACCCGAACGAATTTCCTTCACCCGAAAGATTCAATCAAATAAATAATAAATAAAAAAAGCAACAACCGATAATTTATGAAGAAAATTTTCACTCTCGTTTTCGCCACTCTCATGGCAGGTAATATGATGGCGCAGATGCACGGCGCCTTGAGTTTTGCAGGTGCTTCTACCGCAAATGTCTTGACTGTTGACGTTGAAAATGCAAGCGATACAGTAAGGTTTGAGATGGTCAGCACTTCTGCCGGCAACATCACAATTCCCCAGATAGTAAAGGACGACTTCGTCATCCCCTCGTTCACCATCGAGAATGTGGCATTCGCTATGGGCACCAACCACGTGATAACCATGGACGACCAGACATTCGCCTCAAAGGTCATCGTCGACGGTAAGGAGAAAAACATAACCGGCTCTTCCTTGACAGGCACCTACAACATGGCCGACAATTCCCTCACACTCAAGGCCGTGTTCACCTATGGCTCTATGCCGTTCGACATGTCCTACGACATCAAGGCCTACTACATCAAGCCCGTGGCAAGCCCCATAACAGTCAACGTGGGCGGAGCATTCGAGTATGCCAACGAGGGCGTCACCTACAACGTGCGCAAGTATATGGAGGACGACGTGCAGAAGCTCGACGTGCAGATTCCTACCTACACCCTCGACAATACCGTCATGGGCAACCTCACTCTTGGCACCTACACAGTTAAGGGCCTTACCTACGACGAGGAGAAGGGCGGATTCTACCGCGACTACAAGAACGACGGACTCACATTCCACTTCACAGCCGAGAACGAAGGCAAAAAGACCCTGGACGGCGACTACTCCTTCAACGACACCAAGGACAACAACATCCTCGTGAAGTACAACGGCAACAAGGTGGAGGACATCATCAACACATTCCAGATGGGAGCCATGCCCTTCGCCATTGTCACCAAGTTCAACTCGCAGGCCACAGGCATCACCTCTGTCAAGAGCGACAAGAAGAACGACGGCAGAATCTACAACCTCAACGGTCAGGTGGTGGATGAATACTACAAGGGAGTGGTTATTGTGAACGGAAAGAAATACATCAAGAAGTAGAAAACGCAGTATTTTGATATTGATTAAGTAGTATAGTTATTATATTGATGAAGAATATGATAAGAACGACCGTTGCAGGGGTGGGCATAATGATGCTCACCTCTTGCAACGGTCTTTTTGACGATATATACGACCATCCGCAGCCCATTGTCCCTGCCAAGGGACAGCTTGTGATTGACGCCACCAGTTGGACCGACTGGTATTATGTCGACCTCAACCGTCTGCACCAGCTTACTGTGGATGGCGACGAGCAGGCCTTGCTCAAGGCGCAGACCGAGTTCGAGCCCTATCCCATACCAATGGATGCCACAGGCGACCGTGTGGACAAGCCCACAACCGACGGCTCCGGCTCAACCGCAACCCAGGGCAAGAAGGCAGGCCAGTATATGTATTGGTTCGACGTCTTTGGAGCAGGCTTCAAGCACAACACCTTCTGCTATTTCACTCCAACAGCCAAGCAGACCGCTCCCGCCGACTGGACCATTGCCGTACATCGCAACAACGTGCGCACCAACGGAGGAGCCGTGCTCGAAACCACCTACACCTCTATGGACCAGCTGCCCCCGTCGAGCGAAGCCTTCAGCAACATGACGTTCACACCCGACGAGTGGACCGAGAACGAGGTGTGGGACAGCCAGGAACAGATGCTCTTAGGCTACGTACCCTCGCAGGGCATTGAGCTGAACCGGGTGCTCTCGTCGTGGCTTAGTATGGAGATACCGCCCATGCCGCCCTCATTCAGCATGAACAACCATGTGTTCATACTCCGGCTCAACGATGGCACCCATGCCGCCTTGCAGCTTGAGAACTATCTCTCGCCAAAAGGCACAAAGTGTTATCTCACAATCAACTACAAGTATCCTTATTGAACACAGGGGTGCAACAAAACAAAATGAACAAGAAACAAAGATGAAGAACCCATTACTCCTCTCCATTCTCCTGGCAAGTGCCTCATGCCATGCGGCAGCCGCGCAGAATACATCCCTTGCGGCAGCCACGCAGGACACTCTCTCCGCGGCAGCCGCGCAGGAAGCCTTCCTCGATTCCATAAGCCGCCAGTTCTGTCTCGACGAGGTGGTGGTGACAGGCACACGCACCCCAAAGTTCCTTAAGGACACCCCCATACAGACCCGCGTGATAAGCTCCAAGGACATAGCCAAGCTCGACGCCACCAACGTGCAGGACCTGCTTCAGCAGGAACTCCCCGGCGTAGAGTTCTCATATGCCATGAACCAACAGACCCACCTCAACTTCTCGGGCTTTGGCGGACAGGGAGTGCTCTTCCTCGTAGACGGCGAGCGGCTCGCAGGCGAGACCATGGACGATGTCGACTTCACACGCCTCAGCATGGACAACGTCGAGCGCATAGAGATTGTGAAGGGAGCCGCATCAGCCCTCTACGGCAGCAACGCCACGGGCGGAGTGATAAACATCATAACCAAGCGAAGCCAGAAGCCCATAACGCTCAACGCCAACGCACGATACGCCAAGCACAACGAACAACGCTACGGACTCTCCTTCGGACTCAACAGCAGCCATTGGAACAACATGCTGACTGCCAACTTCAACCGCCTCGACAACTACGACGTGCACAGCGCAGACAACCCCGTCACACGCATCATTTCCACAGTTTATGGCGACAAAACCATCAACCTCAAGGAGCAATTAGTGTGGAGCCCAACAACCAACTTCCATCTTACGGGACGTGCAGGATACTTCTTTCGCGAGACAGTAAGGTCGGCCGACCAGCCCGAACGCTACCGCGACTTCACAGGTGGACTGCGCATGAACTGGACCCTTGGCGAGCAAGACAACCTGCAGGCAAGCTACGCATTCGACCAGTACGACAAGTCGGACTACCAGCGCATCACACGCCTCGACATACGCGACTACAGCAACGTGCAGAACTCCATCCGTCTGCTCTACAACCACTCCTTCCTCTCGGGCGACGTGCTCACCATCGGATCCGACTTCATGCACGACTATCTTTTCAACACCAATCTCGAAGGCGAAACCCGAAAGCAGGACTCATGGGACATCTTTGCACAATACGACCTGCAACTCAACAACAAATGGGAACTCGTGGGAGCATTACGCTACGACTATTTCTCCGACGGAAAGGAGTCGCATCTCACACCCAAGCTCAACCTATGCTACAAGCCCATGCGCAACCTCAAAATACGCGCCGGATACGGCATGGGCTTCCGCGCCCCAACGCTCAAGGAGAAGTACTACAACTTCGACATGTCGGGTATATGGATTGTAGAGGGCAACGCCAACCTTAAGTCGGAAGTGAGCCACAACCTCAACCTCTCGGCCGAATACACCAAGGGCCACTACAACTTCACGGCATCGCTCTATTACAATAGGGTGAAGAACAAGCTTGCCACAACGGCTCCCTACTTCAAGACAGCCACCGACAAGCTGCCCTATCTGCCTTACTCCAATCTCGACGACTATAGCGTGTGCGGAGGCGAGATTGGAGCACAGGCCAAATGGAACAACGGCTTTGGCGCGCGCCTCACCTATGCCTACACCAAGGAGCAGCTCGCCAAGGACAAGCACGGCAACACCATCAACAACCAGTACATACCCGCACGCGAACATGCCCTCAACGCCCGCCTCGACTACGACCGTCAGTTCACCAAACACTACGGTCTGAACCTGGGCCTACAGGGACGACTGCTCTCCGGCGTGCACAACGTGGAGTACAAGGACTACTACGACGTGACGAAGGGCACCGTCCCCGTCGCCTATCCTGCCTACACTATCTGGAAGCTCTCGATCGTGCAACGCCTTGGAGACGCCATAAAGCTGAATGCCGCGCTCGACAATCTCTTCGGCTACAAGCCCAAGTATTATTACCTCAACAGTCCTATTACCGACGGAATTAACGTCCAAGTAGGAATTTCGATAGACATAGACAAAATATTTTAAACAATAAAACGTTAAAGAATTATGAAATTAAATTGGTGGAAATCGATAGCATCATTCGTCCTTGTGCTCTTTACCATGCCCTTGGGCCATGCTATGATGATGATAATGGAGAAGAACATGACACCCGAGGCTCTGCACTACTCGGCGTTTCTCATGGGTTTCGTGGGCTTGCTGACAGTCGTAAGCGGAGTGTTCGTCAAGGGCGACACCAAGCAGACCCTCTTCGGGCTTATAGGTGGCTTGCTCTTCTGGACCGGATGGGTGGAGTTCCTATTCCAGTACTACGCCACGCGATGGGGCACTCAGCCCGAGATTGAGAATGGCGAGGTGGTCACCAAGCCCGAGTATCTCATCCTGCCAGCCTCCTTCGGCATGTGGATGATGGTGATGACGCTCTACATCTTCTCCACAAAGAACGGATGCAACTTCATCAACTGGTGGCAACGCACCATCCTGCGCTCGCGCAAGAACGAGATAGCCGCACGCCCTATGACCCATCACACGAGCATCGTCACCTTCATGGAGCTCAACATGATTCTCTGGGCAAGCTATCTGCTGCTGATGTTCTGCTACGACAAGAACTTCCTCGGCGACCGCCATCCCGTCACGAGCATCGTGGCAGGAGCCTGTCTGCTCGGCAGCTTCTTCATCTTCAAGAAGCAGCTCAAGCTCTCGTCGTGGGGGCCCAACATCCGCATGGCCATAGCCACAGTCGTGGTGTTCTGGGTGCCGGTAGAGGTGCTCGGGCGTCTCGACTTCTTCAGGGAGTTTTGGGTTGAGCCCGAGAATTATGCCACACAGATGATAAGCATCCTCGTGGCGTTCATCGTGCTCTTGGCCTACATCTTCGTGGCTGCCCGAAAGAAGAAGCATTAACCAGTAGGACCAATACGCCCTGCTTATTCAGTAGAACCAATACGCCCTGAAAGGGCAAAATCTCCATAGGATGGTGTGTCAAAAGTCATAATCGATACGCCCTGAAAGGGCAAAAGTACATAGCCCAGGGCAACGCCCTGGGTATATAGCATTCAAAAGACAATGCGCCCTGTAAGGGCAACTATCTGTGGCTCAATAGAGTTGCCCTTACAGGGCGATAGTTTCTATAAATCTTTTTACCCAGGGCGTTGCCCTGGGCTATGGAGAATATTGGGCTTTCAGCCCGCGTTGTTTGAGTTTTGACACACCTTCTAAAAGAATATAAAAATCCAACGCCCTGCGCTCGGCTTTGTCGAGCGCAGGGCGCATTGGATGTTGATGACTCACTCCCTTATAATATATTTAATTCCCTTAAATTAATAAACGATGAAGAAAAGAACTTGGAGAAAACAGCATAAATGGTTAGGACTCGGCATGGCGTTTTTCATGCTTATGTTTTGCCTTTCGGGCGTCCTGCTCAACCATCGCTCGCTCATAAGCCACGTCGACGTAAGCCGCAAGTATCTGCCCAGCCGCTATGAGTTTAAGAATTGGAATGGAGGATTGCTGCGTGGCACGCTCCCCATCGACAGCCTTCAGCTCTTGCTCTACGGCAACGGCGGCATCTGGCTCACCAACTCCAAGGCTTCTTATTTCAAGGATTTCAACGAAGGCCTGCCCTCGGGGGCAGACTTTCGTCAGATAAGGAATGTGGTAAAAATAGCGGCTAAGCAGAGCAGCCCGAACGATTCCGTAGACCCCTGCGAGCCAGACAACATCATTTTTGCCCTGTCTCCCTTTGCTCTTTACCGCTACGGCCAGCACGGAGCGTGGCACGAGGTAAGAATGCCGTTGGCAGAAGACGAGAAGCTCACCGATGTGGCCTGTCATGGCGACACGCTTGTGGTGCTTAGCCGAGAGTTCGTCTACACCTCGCTTCCTCCCTACACCTCCTTCTCCCGCCTTCAGCTCCAGGCTCCAAGCGGCTACGACGCCCATGTGTCGCTCTTCCGCACAATATGGCTCCTGCATAGCGGCGAACTCTTCGGCACGCCGGGAAAGCTCTTTGTCGACTGCATAGCCCTCGCTCTCGTCATGCTTTGCCTTACGGGACTCGTGTTTTGGCTTAGGCCCAAACACAAGCTATTGCTCAAACACTCCCTGCTCTTGCACGACCGCTTAGGACGCTACACCATAGTCCTGACCCTGCTCATAGCCCTTACCGGATGGTGCCTCCGTCCGCCCGTAATGATAGCCTTGGTGATGGGCAAGATGCCAGCCTTGCCTGGCACAACACTCCATAGCCCTAACCCCTGGCACGACAAACTCCGTATGCTCAGCTACGACGAGGCCTGCCACGACTGGCTGCTCTCCACCTCAGAGGGATTCTACTCCATGAGTCTCGACGGGGGAGTGGTGAGGAAGATCAGCTCGGCTCCGCCCGTGAGCGTGATGGGGCTCAACGTGCTGCAAAAGGACAAGGAGGGCAAATGGCTCTGCGGCTCCTTCAGCGGACTCTTCGTGTGGGACCGCCGTCACGCCACATCCATCGACTATTTCACTCACAAGCCCGCCCCCAAGACCTCCGGCCCACCATTCGGCAAGAAAGCCATAGCGGGCATGAGCCAGGACTTCCAAGTGCCGGTAGTGGCCGAATACTACGAAGGCACCTCCTTTGCCCCCCAACCCGCCACGATGAACCATTTGCCCATGTCGCTTTGGAATGTGGCTCTTGAGGTTCACAGCGGCCGACTGTTCATAGGAAGCATAGCCACCTACGTCTTCATCTTCGTTATGGGGTTGCTCGCCATTTGGTGCCTATGGTCGGGATATCGCGTAAGAATATGAATTTTGAGTTTTGAATTTTGAGTTTTGAATTATTGCGCGTTGCGCAATTTTGAGTTTTGAGTTTTGAGTTTTGAATTATCGGCAAAGCCGATTAGGAGTTAATCAATTTTGAATTTTGAATTGATTAATCAAAAACTCAAAATTCAAAATCGCCGAAGGCGACAATTCAAAACTCAAAATTCAAAACTCAAAATTCCAACTCCTGCAAGCTCTCCATTTTCTTCGACTCTAAGAACTCGTATATACCGCACAAATGCTCGCGCACGCGGCCATGTCCGAATTCGTAGACCTTGCTCACTAGTCCGTCGAGGAAGTCGCGGTCGTGGCTCACCACAATCAAGGTGCCGTCGAAGTCCTGCAGGGCCTGCTTCAGCACATCCTTCGTCTTGAGGTCGAGATGGTTGGTAGGCTCGTCGAGGATGAGCAGGTTGACAGGCTCAAGCAGCAGCTTGAGAATGGCCAGTCGGGTGCGCTCGCCGCCCGAAAGCACCTTCACCTTCTTCGTCGACTCCTCGCCTCCGAACATGAACGCCCCGAGCAGGTCGCGAATCTTGTTGCGTATCTCGCCCTTAGCCACATCGTCGATGGTCTGAAACACGGTCAGCTCGCCATCGAGCAACGACGCCTGGTTCTGCGCGAAGTAGCCAATCTGCACGTTGTGGCCAAGCTCAAGCTTGCCCTGGTTCTGCAGCTGCCCCATGATGCACTTCACGAGCGTCGACTTACCCTCGCCGTTCCTGCCCACAAACGCTATCTTGTCGCCACGCTCCACCGTGAGGTTCACTCCGCTGAAAATCCTCTTCTCGTCGAACGACATGGCCACATCGCTCATCTGCACAGGGTAGGCTCCGCTTCGCGGGCTTGGCGGGAACTTGAGTCGCAGGTGGCTTGTGTCCTCCTCGTCCACCTCAATAAGCTCCAGCTTCTCGAGCATCTTCACGCGGCTCTGCACCTGGAACGTCTTCGAGTAAGTACCCTTGAAGCGTTCGATGAAGTCCTTCGTCTCGGCTATCATCTTCTGCTGCTCCTCATACTTCTTCATCTGCTGCTCGCGTCGTTCCTTGCGCAGCTCCAGATACTGGCTGTAGGTAGTCTTGTAGTCGTAGATGCGGCCCATGGTCACCTCGATGGTGCGAGTCGTAATATTGTCCACAAACTTGCGGTCGTGGCTGATCACCACCACCGCCTTCGAGCTGTTGATGATGAAGTCCTCGAGCCAACCTATCGACTCTATGTCCAGATGGTTGGTAGGCTCGTCGAGCAGCAGCACGTCGGGCGACTTAAGCAGCAGTTTGGCAAGCTCAATTCGCATGCGCCATCCACCCGAGAACTCGCTTGTGGGGCGGTTGAAGTCCGTGCGCTCGAATCCCAAGCCCAGTAGAGTCTTCTCCACGTCCTCCTCGAAGTGGGTCATGTCGATGGCATAGAACTTCTCCGAGAGGCTCGCCACCTTCTCTATGAGCTGCATGTATTCGTCGCTCTCGTAGTCGGTACGGGTGGTAAGCTCGTTGTTGATGCGGTCGATCTCAGCCTGAATCTCGTGCAGATGGGCAAAGGCCTGGCACGTCTCGTCGAACACGGTACGTCCGTCCTCGGTCATCAGATGCTGCGGCAGGTAAGCCACGACGCAATCCTTGGGAGCCGAAACCGTGCCACGTGTCGGCTTGCGCACTCCGGCAATAATCTTGAGCAGGGTGCTCTTGCCAGCGCCATTCTTGCCCATAAGGGCTATACGGTCCTTCTCGTTTATCTGGAAGGAAATGTCTTTGAATAGGGTGGTGCCGCCGAACTCGACGGTCAGTCCATCAACTGTAATCATCTTATATGTTTCTTGGATTTGTTAACTTAACTCCTTAACTTCTTTCGCTTGCGAAAATTAAATTAATTATTCTGCAAAGTTAACCATTTTTCTTCAAATACCCTCAATTTCTTCTCTCGTCAGCCCCGTATAGCGCATTATTTTGTCGATGGGTTCTCCGTCTTCAAGCATCATTTTGGCAGTATTGACTTTTTGCTGGTCCAAGCCTTCCT
>CAKQEI010000054.1 GCA_934230115.1 uncultured Prevotella sp.
GCGGGAGAGTAGGTGGCTGCCTTCTTTTACTTGGGTCTTCAAGGTCTAACGACTTTGGAGACCTTTTTTTTGTTTCCACTATATCAGTCTATGTATATAGTCATATTAATCTTTATATATGAGTTGCAATCTATAGGAGGGTATGTATCAATAACGCTCTCACGGATTTTCGACGAGTTACACCTCCTTTTTTATCCTTAATTAATTTTTATTAATTAATATCCTTGATATTTTGTCATTAAAATTAATCGTATTACATTTGTAGTGTATTACAATAGTAGTACACTAATAAATGTATTATTGATTAATAACAATTAAAATATAATGATATGATAGAATTAAAGAATGTAACGTTCGGTTATCCTGGAACAATGCGTGATATCTACGAGGATTTTAGTATTTCGCTTTCAGAAAACAAAATCTATGGACTTCTTGGGAAGAATGGTATGGGCAAGTCTACGCTGCTATATCTTATTTGTGGACTTCTGCGTGCATCGTCGGGCAAGATAACAGTAGATGGATATGATGCGCAATTGCGTCGTCCAGAGATGTTGCGTGAGATAATGATTGTGCCAGAAGAGTTTGAGCTTCCTAAAGTGGCGCTTGATGAATATGTTATGATAAATGCTCCTTTCTATCCACGTTTCTCGAAGGATGTACTCGTAAATTGTCTGCAAAACTTTGAGTTGCCTCTCTCGCTTCGTCTTGACCAACTCTCAATGGGACAAAAGAAGAAGGTGTATATGTCGTTTGCACTTGCTGCGAATACGAAGTATCTGCTTATGGATGAACCTACCAATGGATTGGACATACCCTCAAAGAGTCAGTTTCGCAAGGTTGTGGCAAGCAGCATGAGCGAAGACCGCACCATAATAATCTCCACTCATCAAGTTCACGATGTAGAGCAGTTGCTCGACCATGTTCTTATTGTCGGTACAGACAAAATATTGCTCAATGCCTCTACAGCCGATATTGCCGATGGCTATGTGTTTGAGACACGCCGTCAAGGAGAGGACATGGCAGATGTTATCTATTCGGAATACGGTGTGCAAGGCACTCAAGTGATAGCCAAACGTGGTGACAAGGAAGAGACTCCAATAAATCTTGAGATGTTGTTCAATGCCGTTGTGGGAGGTAAGTTATAGTAGATGTATATTTTAGCATTAATAATTAAAAAACAAATATCATTATGTATAAATCATTTAAGGTCAGCAATATGTGGCGTACATTCCAGTGGATGCTTTTCAGTAATAGACGCCAGCTCACAATATTTTTTATAGGTATTATAATCGCTACATTTGTAGGAGGTGAATTATCTTTTATGAGCTATCTATATGTCAGCGATGCCAATATTCCAAATAGAATGCCTAATGATTCAGGTTCCTTTTTCTTTGCTTTTTTAGGACTTTCATGGGGATTATGGATGTTGTATGGAGCAAGTCAGTTGTTTGATTTCATGAAACATAAGCAGTCGGCCATTACGTATCTTATGCATCCTGCCACGATGTTAGAGAAATTTGTGGCGCGTCTTATTTACGTGTCATTGTTGTGGGCAGTGATTGGTGGAGTAGGCATCTTTATAGGTGATTTCCTGAGTTGGGGTATAAATACTTTGTTTTTTGACAATAATGGCACGATGGCAGTAGTGTTTTTCTGGAAAAATGTTTTTGTTCCTCTTGGCCATCTAATATTTAATTATCAGGATTTCTATTTTGTATTATTTCTTACGAATGTAATGTCTTTCTGGATATATACATTGTACTTGCTTGGCAGTGCTGTGTTCAGACGTCATCGTTTGTTGTTGACTACAGCATGTGTAGTGTTCATTATGGTCAGTCTCACAATTAGCGATGTTATTGAAGACGATATGGCAGGAGTAGCTACCTTGATTTTCTTAATGCTATCTGTTGCCAATATCGTAGGCTCTTATATGCTTTTCAAGCGTATGCAGGTTATCAACAACAAGTGGCTAAATATATAAAGTGTGTCATTATGCAGTTCAACAACGACAAACCAATATATCTCCAACTTGCCGACCGTCTTTCCGACGACATTGTTGACGGGAAATACAATGACGACGACCGTGTGCCGAGTGTACGCGAGTTTGGCATGTGTTTTGAAGTAAATACTAATACAGCGGTGAAGGCATACGACATGCTTTCGCGTGACAATGTAATATACAACCGTCGTGGTCTTGGCTACTTTGTCACTCCCGGCGCACGCGAGAAGATAATGGAGTCGCGCCGCAATGAGTTTATGACCTCAGTCTTGCCCGACGTGTTCCGTCAGATGCGTATGCTTGGCATAGGCATTGAGGAGTTGACAAGAATGTGGAAAGAAGACGTTAAGAAATAAACAGACTTGTAAGTAATTAGAATAACTTATGGGTTTGTGTAGTGTAAAATATCAATTATAAAGTATAGTTATGACAGTAGAAAATCAGTATGTGAAGCAATATCCCGACCTTATGTCGGGTAAGAAGATAATGTATGTTCATGGCTTTGGCTCGTCGGCACAGTCGGGCACTGTGGCAATGCTACGCACGTTGTTGCCAAATGCTACAGTTGTTGCACGAGACATACCTCTTCATCCAGAAGAAGGTATAGCTATGTTGCGCCAGATGTGCGAGGAGGAAAAGCCCGACTTGATAATAGGCACATCAATGGGCGGAATGTACACCGAGATGCTTACTGGCTACGACCGCATTGTTGTGAACCCAGCTTTTGAGATGGGCGACACAATGTCGAAGTTCACGGGCAAGCAGGTGTTTCAGAATCCGCGCCAGGATGGAGTGCAGGAGTTTATGGTGACCAAAGGTCTGATAAAGGAGTATCAGGAGATGACCACCCACAACTTCTCCTCAATAACAGATGAGGAGCGTGAGCGTGTGGTTGGGTTGTTTGGTGATGCCGACCCTTTGGTGCATACTTTTGATGTGTTTCATGAGCATTATCCCACAGCAATCCGTTTCCATGGTGAGCATCGCCTGACAGACAAGATAGCCATGCACTACCTTGTGCCTATAATAAGATATATAGACGACCGCCAGAGCGGTAAGGAACGTCCCGTGGTATATATCGACATCGAGACTTTGCGCGACAGCTACGGCAAGGCTACAGCCTCCATGCACAAGGCTTATGAGATGCTTATAGAAAATTATAATGTGTATGTGCTTGCTCCGTCATCAACCAACAATCCGCAAGCTATGGTGGATGACGTGAAGTGGGTGGAGGAATATCTCAGTGCTCCTGCTTGGGGACGCGTGATATTCTCAAATGAGCGTCAGTTGCAGTATGGCGACTATCTCATAGCTCCCGAGGACCAATCCGATTTCATGGGTACAACAATAGTATGGGGAAGCGATGAGTTTAAGACGTGGGAGGAAATAATAACGTTCTTTGAGCGACTTGGAGGTCAATAGAGCGGTTGTTACTCGTCAAAGGTCGTGTAATGATAAATCGTGTAATGAACTTGTGACTTAAAGGTCGTGTAATGAACGTATAATTTCAAAATTATACGTCCATTGCACGACCGAATATATCAATAGATCTTATATCTTATACGCCACGTATTATTATTTAGCACGGAAGCGTTCTGCCTGTTGCTTGATAAGCTCAACATCGTTGAAGTAATCAATCTGCATAGCCTTGCGTACTTCGTCCATTGTCTGGGCGGCAGTCTCGCGGGCAGCTTCAGTACCCTTCTTCAGGATATTATAGATTTCAGGAATATCCTGTTCGAACTCATGGCGACGCTGGCGCATAGGCTCAAGCATCTTGTTGAGCACATTGTTGAGGAACTTCTTTGTTGTTCCGTCGCCGATACCACCGCGCACGTAATGCTCTTTCAGTTCGTCGAGAGTCTTATATTCAGGCCAGAACTCGGCGAAGTCGTCGGGAGTGCTGAATGCCTCAAGATAAGTGAACACAGCATTACCCTCAAGATTTCCAGGCTCGTCCATGCTCATGCGTGGAGCACCGTTTGACATCTTCTTAACCTTCTTCCATACATCGGCAGCCGAGTCGGAAAGATAGATGCAGTTGCCAAGCGACTTCGACATCTTCTCCTTGCCGTCGGTTCCTGGCAGACGACGTGCTGTAGCAATCTCAGGAAGCATAATCTCCGGCTCTACAAGCACCTCACCGTAAGTCTGGTTGAAACGGCGCACAAGCTCACGAGTAACCTCAATCATTGGTTCCTGGTCTTCGCCAGCAGGCACTGTTGTAGCCTTGAACAAAGTGATGTCGGCAGCCTGGCTCACAGGATAGCAGAAGAATCCGAGCGGAATGTTAGCCTCGAAGTTGCGCATTTTGATTTCGGTCTTCACAGTAGGGTTGCGCTGAACGCGTGACACAGTAATGAGGTTCATCAGATAAGTGGTGAGCTCTGCGAGTTCAGGAATCTGACTCTGTATGAAGAGAGTGCATTTGGCAGGATCGAGACCAGCAGAGAGATAGTCGAGAGCCACCTCTATGATGTTCTGACGAATCTTCTCAGGATTGTCAGCATTGTCGGTGAGAGCCTGCACGTCTGCCATGAATACAAACATACGGTCGAAATCGCCCGCGTTCTGCAATTCAACGCGACGGCGCAATGAGCCAACATAATGGCCAAGGTGGAGCTTACCGGTAGGACGGTCGCCTGTAAGAATTACTTTTCCCATGTTTATCTTGTTTTCTTTTGATTTTTAATGTCTTTTATGTTGTCGTATTCTTTGGTAGCAAAAAATATCTCTACAAAGGTACTGCTTTATTTTTAAAGTTAGCTCATGGTTGGAGAGAAAGTAGCTTTTTCAACAGAATAGAACAGAAAAAGGGACACACCCTTTCACAAAGGTGTGCCCCCGGAACTTTAAACAACCAATAAAAGAAATAGATAGCTGTTTAATATGTCTCATCTGGCGGACGTTTGTCCGCCCGTTTTTATTAGCGTATGAACAGAAGCTCGCGATACTTAGGCAGAGTCCAAAGCTCGTCGGCAACAATAAGTTCGAGCTTGTCGATGTGATAGCGGATTTCCTCCATCTTCGGAGCCACAGTGTCGTGGTAGGCGATAGCCTTCTGGTGCTCGTCCTCAATCTTGTTAGCCACCTTGCGTGCGTTTACAAGGTCTTCCACGCCTGTCTCGATAATCTGGGTGCGCTCGGCAATCTCCTCGATAATCTTCTTGTTGCGTGATGTCAGCTTGGCAGCAGTCTCGGCAGGGAATATTTCGTACATGCTCTGCACGTTCTTAGCCAGACGGCTCTGATAGTGGGTGCACACAGGGATGATGTGGTTCATAGAGAGATCGCCGAATACACGTGCCTCAATCTGAATCTTCTTGGTGTAGGTCTCCCACTTCACCTCGTTGCGTGCCTCAAGTTCCTTGCGTGTCATAACGCCCTGGCTCTCGAACATCTTGATTGTAGCCTCGTCAAGATAACGCTCAAAGATCTTCGGGCAAGAAGTCTCGCAGTCGAGTCCGCGACGCTTAGCCTCCTCAACCCACTCATTCGAGTAGCCGTTGCCATCGAAGTGGATAGGCTTGCAGAACTTCACATCCTCGCGGATAACATCGAGTATTGCGCATACCTTGTCCTCACCGCTCTCGATGAGAGCGTCGACACGCTTCTTGAAGTCTACCAAGGCCTCGGCAACAGCAGTGTTAAGCACGATCATAGCGCTTGCACAGTTGGCCTCAGAACCTACGGCACGGAACTCAAAACGGTTGCCGGTGAAGGCGAAAGGAGAAGTACGGTTGCGGTCGGTATTATCGACGAGCAACTCAGGAATCTCTGGAATGTCGAGCTTCAAGCCCTGCTTGCCTGCGATGTCGAACAGCTCGTCCTTGTCGGATGTCTCGATGTGTGAGAGAATCTCTGTGAGCTGATGTCCGAGGAAAGAAGAGATGATGGCTGGAGGTGCCTCGTTTGCGCCAAGACGGTGGGCATTTGTGGCACTCATGATAGAAGCCTTGAGCAGGCCATTGTGCTTGTATACAGCCATAAGAGTCTCAACGATGAACACGATGAAGCGCAGGTTGTCCATAGGAGTCTTACCAGGGCCGTGGAGCAATACGCCAGTGTCTGTGGCAAGGCTCCAGTTCTCGTGCTTGCCAGAGCCGTTGATGCCGGCGAATGGTTTCTCGTGCAAGAGCACGCGGAAGCCATGATGGCGTGCAATCTTCTTCATGAGCGACATGAGAAGCATGTTATGGTCGATGGCGAGGTTGGTCTCCTCGAATATAGGAGCAAGCTCAAACTGGTTGGGTGCAACCTCGTTGTGGCGAGTCTTGCATGGAATGCCGAGTTCGAGAGCCTGGATTTCCAAGTCCTTCATGAAAGCCTGCACACGCTCAGGAATAGCTCCGAAGTAGTGGTCGTCCATCTGCTGGTTCTTGGCAGAGTCGTGTCCCATGAGTGTGCGTCCGGTAAGCATAAGGTCTGGGCGTGCTGAGTACAGTCCCTCGTCCACGAGGAAGTACTCCTGCTCCCAGCCAAGGTTGGAAATAACTTTCTTTACTTCAGGATAGAAATAATGACACACGGCGGTGGCAGCCTCGTTCACTGCATGGAGCGAGCGCAGGAGCGGAGCCTTGTAGTCGAGAGCCTCACCCGTGTAAGAGATAAAGATTGTCGGTATACACAGAGTGTCGTCGATGATGAACACAGGAGAAGTAGGGTCCCATGCAGAGTAGCCACGAGCCTCGAAAGTGTTGCGTATGCCACCGTTAGGGAATGAGCTGGCGTCAGGTTCCTGCTGCATGAGCAGTTTGCCAGAGAATTCCTCAATCATACCTCCCTTGCCGTCGTGCTCGATGAAAGCGTCGTGCTTCTCGGCAGTACCCTCGGTAAGAGGCTGGAACCAGTGAGTGTAGTGTGTCACACCGTTCTCGTCGGCCCACTGCTTAATGCCTTTTGCCACAGCGTCGGCGATAGAGCGGTCGAGACGTGAGCCGTTGTCGATAACGTCAATCAGCTTCTCATACACATCACGTGGCAGATACTTGTACATCTTAGCACGGTTGAAAACATTCTTGCCAAAAAATTCTGACGGACGTTCAATCGGTGCAATCACGTCGACGGGTTTCTTGTTGAAAGCGTCGGCTACAACCTCAAATCTTAAATTTGCCATTGTTTTCTTTCTTTTATGTTGTTGTTATTCTGTTTCCTGTTTCTTATAATAATATTGCCCAGCCAACCTTAAGCCTTGCTGAGCCATTCCTTGATGCGGCGCATAGCCTCCTTGCAGTCGTCGCGGTCGCCGAAGGCAGTCAGTCTTACATAGCCTTCACCACTTGGACCAAAACCTACGCCAGGAGTGCAAACCACGCCTACGGCATAGAGCATCTGCTCAAAGAACTTCCAAGACTCTGTATTGTTGGGCGTTTTCACCCAAAGATACGGAGCATTGCGTCCGCCGAACACTTGGAATCCCATTGCTGTGAGCTGCTCGTACATATAGTGGGCGTTGCCCATGTAATAGTCGATGGTTTCCTTCACCTGCTTTTTGCCCTCTGGAGTGTAGATGGCAGCAGCTGCACGCTGCGAGATATAGCTTGTGCCATTGAACTTGGTTGACTGTCGGCGGTCCCACAGATGGTTAAGCTCTACGCGCTGCTTGCCGTCGAGCGTCACCGCTGTTATATCCTTTGGGATGATGGTGTAGCCACAGCGTACACCGGTAAATCCGGCAGTCTTGGAATAGCTGTGGAACTCGATGGCGCATTTGCGTGCACCCTTTATCTCGTATATTGAGTGTGGGATATTGTCGTCCTGGATGTAAGCCTCATAGGCTGCATCGTAGAGAATGAGAGTATCGTTCTCAAGGGCATACTTCACCCATTTCTTAAGTTCTTCCTTAGGCAGCACAGTGCCAGTAGGGTTATTGGGGTAGCATAAGTAAATCATGTCGACACGGTGGTCGGGAATCTGCGGCACGAAATTATTTTCGGCAGTACAGGGCATATAGTTCACGTTGCTCCAGCGTCCGTTCTCCAACACACCTGCGCGTCCGCACATCACGTTAGAGTCGATGTATACGGGATATATAGGATCGGTGACACCGATGGAGTTGTCCCAGCGTACAATCTCGCCTATATTGCCAGTGTCGCTCTTGGCACCGTCGTTCACGAACACTTCGCTTGGGTCTATGCGTATTCCGCGTGGCGCGAAATCGTTCTTCACAATAGCCTCTCTCAAGAAGTCGTAGCCCCTCTCAGGACCATAGCCATGAAACGAAGCCTTTGAGGCCATTTCGTCTACAGCCTTGTGCATAGCCTCTATCACGGCTGGGCAAAGTGGCTGTGTAACGTCTCCTATACCGAGACTGATAACCCGCACCTGCGGGTGGGACACCTTGAAGGCGTTTACCTTCTTGGCGATATCTGCGAACAAGTAATTGTTCGAGAGTTTAAGGAAATGTTCGTTTACTAATGCCATATATGTAGTTTTTTTTACTTTTTACTTTTGGATAATCGGCTTAGCCGATTTAGAGTTCACGGCAATTCTATTTCTCCCTCGAAAGCGAAAGCTGCCGGACCAGTCATATACACATGTCCGTCTTGCTCGTTCCATTCTATGCAGAGTGTGCCGCCATCCATTTCTATAAGGCTTTTGCGTGATGCTCTTCCGGTGAGCGATGCTGCTACAGCGGTGGCGCAAGCTCCTGTGCCGCAGGCCATTGTTATGCCGCTTCCGCGTTCCCATACCCTTGTGCGTATGGTGCCGTTGGGCATAATCTGTGCAAACTCAATGTTGCAACGTTCTGGGAATGCCGCGTCGTGCTCCATGATTGAGCCGAAGCGTGCAATGTCAAGCGAATTGACATCGTCGACAAAGCAAACAAAGTGGGGATTGCCCATCGACACGAATGTGCCGCGGAAGGAGCGGAAATTGGCAGTAAGTGTGTCACCGCAGGTCTCGTCATACTGCAACGAGTTATGAAACACCGGCTTAAGCATGTCCACCGTTACGCTCTCCACAGTGGCGGGAGCGTGTGCGTTGTCGGAAAGATGGAGTTTCAGAATCTTCACACCCGACAGTGTCTGCAGTCGAATGGAAGTTTTGTCGGTGAGTCCCTTCTCGTAGAGATACTTTCCTATGCAGCGTGAGGCGTTGCCGCACATCATGGCCTCTGAGCCGTCGGCATTAAAAATGCGCATCGAGAAATCAGCTTCCACGCCTCCGTAGGGCTTGCCAATGAGCACAAGACCATCGCTGCCTATGCCAGTGTGATACTTGCTCCAGGCTATAGAAGCTTTCGACGGGTCTGGTATATCGTATTCCTGTGTGTTTACATATATATAATCATTTCCAGCTCCGTGCATCTTTGTAAATCTAACCGACCTTGCCATTTTGTTTATCTTTTTACCTTAAAGAATTACTATTTGTTTTTTACGCTTGCAAAATTACTACTATTTGCGCAACAAACCATAAAAACCGTGGCATATTTTCGGGTTAAATATTATTAAGTTACAGATTGTAAGTATTTTCGCTCTAATTACTTACAATCTGTATTGATAACCTATTTATTATATATCAGAATGAAAGTATATATAAATTTCGTATGATAAAACGATATATTTATAATGCTTTTACTGTCATTTTGTTGTAATTTTGCGGTGTCGAAATGACAAAACGACATAAGAACGGAGTAATAACCAATAAAAAGAAAGTAGCATGAAGAAGATTGAAGCAATCATTCGCAAGTCAAGATTTGAAGATGTCAAGCAGGCTTTGCTTGCCGCTGACATCGAATGGTTCTCTTATTACGATGTGCGTGGCATAGGCAAGGCACGCCAGGACCGCATATATCGCGGCATTGTCTACGACACCAGTTCCATAGAGCGCATACTTGTTTCGCTCGTGGTGAGAGACAAGAACGTGGAACGTGCAGTAAGTGCCATTCTCAAGGCTGCCCAGACTGGTGAGATAGGCGATGGCAGAATTTTCATCATTCCTATAGAGGACGCCATTCGCATACGTACGGGAGAGCGTGGCGACATTGCATTGTATAATGCTGAGCAGGAAAAATAAGGTGAATTAATACTCATTTTTAAGGCAAAAAGATAGAATCATGATAACAACACTACTTACTTCGATATCCACCCCTACTCTTGACACAGGCAACACAGCCTGGATGATTATGGCAACAATCCTTGTGCTCTTGATGAGCATTCCGGGCATTGCTCTGTTTTATGGCGGACTCGTTCGCCAGAAGAATGTGCTTAGCGTCATAATGCAGACAATGCTCATTGTTGGCGTAGTGTCGCTGCTCTGGGTTGCCATAGGCTATTCTTGGGCATTTGGCACTGGCTTTAAGGAGAGTGGCTCATGGGCATGGTTCTTTATGGGCGGCTTCGACAAGGCTTTCCTACGTGGAGTCACGGTGAACAGCGTCACTGCCACGGGCATTCCAGAACTTAGCTTTGCCATGTTCCAGTGTATGTTTGCCCTCATCACTCCGGCTCTTATCCTTGGAGCATTCGCCGAGCGCATCAAGTTCAAGGGTTATATGGTGTTTACCATTCTGTGGGTGATTATCGCCTATTTCCCTATGGCCCACTGGGTGTGGGGAGGTGGATTCCTTCAGGAGATGGGTGCGCTCGACTTTGCGGGTGGCACAGTGGTGCATATCAACGCTGGTATAGCAGCCTTAATAATGTGCTTGATGATAGGCAAGCGCGATGACTACAGCAAGGGTCACGCCATTCTGCCGCATAACATCACTATAGTGTTTATGGGTATGTCATTTCTCTGGCTCGGATGGTTTGGCTTTAATGCGGGCAGCGGACTCGCTGCCGACGGACTTGCAGCCAATGCTTTCATGGTGACGCATGTGGCTGCTGCCGCTGCCGCAGTCACTTGGATGGTTATAGACTGGTTGTGCAACAATAAGCCTACAACGGTAGGAGCTTGCACTGGAGCCGTGGCAGGACTTGTGGCTATCACTCCTGCAGCAGGCTCAACCGACATACTTGGAGCCTTTGCCATCGGAATCATCACCCCGATAATCTGCTTTGTAATGGTGGCTGTGATAAAGCCATATTTCAAGTACGACGATGCTCTCGACGCCTTTGGCGTGCATGGCATGGGTGGAATCATAGGTTCTATACTCACAGGAGTGTTTGCCACCCGATGCGTTACGGGCGAGGGTGGAGCCGAAGGCGCTCTTTATGGCGATTGGCATCAGCTGTGGGTTCAGATTCTTGCTACGGTGATAAGCATAGTGTTCAGTGCAGTAGTAACTTATATATTATATCTGTTGGTCGACAAGACTATAGGTATGCGTGTTTGCCGCCGTGTTGAGGAGGAAGGTCTTGACATCTATGAGCATGGTGAGAGTGCCTACAACTAACCTCGATAATAATTTTTCTTTTGATTCGTTCCCCTTGTCTCGGCTACAGCGAGCAAGGGGAATACTTCAGCTTTGAGTAATTGAAAACCAATAAAAGAAACAAAATATATGTGTGGAATTGTATCAATATTCAACCTTAGGGAGCAGACTCCCGAGTTGCGACAGAAGGCTCTTCGCATGAGCCGCAAGATTCGTCATCGTGGTCCGGATTGGAGTGGCATCTATTGCGGAGGCTCTGCCATACTTGCCCACGAGCGTCTTTCAATAGTAGACCCTGAGTCGGGTGGCCAGCCATTGTTCTCGCCTGATGGCAAGCAGGTGCTTGCTGTAAACGGCGAGATATACAACCATCAGGATATACGCGAGCGCTATCACGGTAAGTATGAGTTTCAGACAGGCTCCGACTGTGAGGTTATTCTCGCGCTCTATCGCGACAAAGGCATCGACTTTCTTGAGGACCTTAGTGGCATCTTTGCCTTTGCCCTCTACGATGAGGAGCGCGATGAGTTTCTCATTGCACGCGACCCCATAGGCGTTATACCTCTTTATATAGGCTACGATGCCGACGGCACAGTGTATGTGGCTTCGGAGTTGAAGGCTCTCGAAGGCGAGTGCGAACGCTACGAACCTTTTCTTCCAGGACATTATTGCTGGAGCCGCACTCCAGGCATGAAACGCTACTACAAGCGCGACTGGTTCAGCTACGACGCTGTGAAGGACAATACAGCTTACGTAGGCTCTATACATGATGCCCTTGAGGATGCCGTGCGACGCCAATTGATGAGCGATGTGCCTTATGGAGTGTTGCTTTCCGGTGGACTTGACTCATCTGTGATATCTGCTATAGCCGAGAAATTCTCGGAGCGCAGAGTGGAGAGCGACGGCAAGGAACGTGCTTGGTGGCCGCGCCTTCACTCCTTTGCTGTAGGTCTGAAAGGTGCGCCCGACTTGGCAAAGGCTCGTCTGGTGGCAGAGCATATAGGCACAGTTCACCACGAGATAAACTATACCATACAGGAGGGACTCGACGCTATACGCGACGTGATATATTTCATCGAGACCTATGATGTCACAACCGTGCGTGCCTCCACTCCTATGTATCTTCTTGCGCGTGTCATTAAGTCGATGGGCATAAAAATGGTGCTCTCGGGTGAGGGAGCTGATGAAATCTTCGGTGGTTATCTTTATTTTCATAAGGCTCCCGATGCGCGCGCCTTCCACGAAGAGACGGTGCGCAAGCTCTCCAAACTGCATCTCTACGACTGTCTTCGTGCCAACAAGAGTCTGTCGGCATGGGGTGTTGAGGGACGTGTGCCGTTTCTCGACAAGGAGTTTCTTGATGTGGCTATGCGCACCAATCCCGAAGCCAAGATATGTCCGGGCAATACTATCGAGAAGAAGATTCTGCGTGATGCGTTTGCCGACATGCTTCCCGAGGAAGTGGCATGGCGACAGAAGGAGCAGTTTAGCGATGGTGTGGGGTATTCGTGGATAGACACTCTCAAGGAGATAACCGCAAAGCAGGTGACCGACGAGCAAATGGCTCATGCTGCGGAACGTTTCCCCATCAATCCGCCACGCAACAAGGAGGAATATTACTACCGCTCTATCTTTGCCGAGCATTTCCCGTCGGATAGTGCCGCAAGATCAGTGCCGAGTGTGCCGAGCGTGGCTTGTTCCACAGCCGAGGCTTTGGCATGGGACAAGGCATTCAAGAACATGAACGATCCGAGCGGCAGAGCCGTTGCCGGTGTGCATGAGAAAGCCTACTGACAGCCAATTTAGAGGGTATGGCAAGGATGCCATACCCTCCTACTATATGTAAAGATAATTCTGAACTGTTGCTTAAGAGTTGTTTTTTATTTCTTTATAAGAGTCACGCTACATGCTCCAAGCACGAGCAGCACACCTGCTACAATCATCATATTGCTCTGCACAGAGCCAACGAGCGAGAGGATGGCTCCTCCTGCCACAGCAGCGATAATCTGAGGCACACAGATAGTGCCGTTGAATAGACCAAGGTAAGCACCCTTGTGTCCGTAGCCCTCAAGAGCGTTTGTCACGAAGGCGAAAGGCATTGCGAGCATTGCAGCCCATGCGCATCCGATGAGCATGAATGGCAGCACGAGTAAGTTCTTTTCGCCGATGAAAGGCACGATGGCAAAGCCGATGCCACCGATGACAAGGCTGAGTGCATAAGCGAATTTCTCGTTCTTGAACTTAGGAAGAGCCATTGCCCACAGCACAGAGCCGATAGCCTGCCAGAAGAACAGCACTCCCACCCAGTTGCCTGCCTCTTGATAGCCTTTTGATGCCACGTCGGTAGTGTGCCATACGGTGTCGGCGATGGTTCCGTTGGTGTAGGTCCACATATACATGAAGGCAGCCCAGCAGAAGAACTGAACGAGTCCCACCTTCCAGAACATCGATGGAGCATTCTTGAGCAGTTCAATCCAGTTGGCACTCTTCTCCTCAGTCTCGGGTTTGGCCTCGTTGTACTCGGCATATTCCTTGGGATTCCATTCCTTCACCTTCACGGTGGTGTAGATGACGCAGAGTATAAGGATGGCGGCACCCACATAGAACGAGTAAATCACAGAGTCGGGTATCACGCCCTTTGGAGCCTCGTTGGCAATGCCAAGTGCGGTGAATAGGAATGGGAACACATATCCCACGAGTGAGCCAGAGTTGCAGAGGAACGACTGGATAGAGTAGGCGAGCGACTTCTGCTTCTCGTTCACCATGTCGCCCACAAGCATCTTGAAAGGCTGCATAGCCATGTTGATGCTCGTGTCGAGAAACATCAGTGAGATGAGTCCGAATATCATAGCCGTGCTCACAGCCATGCCGAATGAACCGGCGTTAGGCAACAGACACATCACAGCCACAGCCACAGCAGCACCCACGAAGAGATAAGGCACGCGTCGTCCGAAGCGGCACCAAGTGCGGTCGCTTAGAGTTCCTATGATAGGCTGCACGAGGATGCCCATGAGTGGGGGCAGAATCCAGAAGTAGCTAAGGTTATGAGGGTCGGCACCGAGAGTGGCGAAAATGCGCGAAATGTTTGCGCTTTGCAAGGCGTAGGCAATCTGTACGCCGAAGAATCCGAAACTGAGATTCCACAGTTTCCAGAAACTAAGATCTGGTTTTTGTTTCATTTGTTATTTGGTTTATTAATTATTCGTTATTTGTTGGCGATGGGGCATTATGTTGTTTGATTTATCGTATTTGTGGAGATAGAAAAATTCTATCCCCTTGTGCTTTGTCTGATGATGAGTCTTGTGCGCACCACTCTTTTCTCAATCTTTTCCTTGGGTGAAATGCCCTCCACCTTGTCCATGAGAATATTGGCAGCCTCTTCGCCCACTTTCGATCCGCGTTGCTCCACGGTAGTGAGCTGCGGGTCGCAGGCAATGGCACGCTCACCGTTGGTGAATCCGCACACCGATATGTCGTCAGGCACTCTGAATCCCATGTGCTTGGCAGTGTAGAGCACGCCGATGGCAGTGTCGTCATTCACACAGAAGAAGGCATCCGGGCGGTCGTCTCTTTTTAATATGTCTGGAGTAATCTTCTCTGCCTCCTCGCGGTTGTCGCATACGAACGTGAGCGACGGGTCGGGTTGCATTCCAGCTTTAAGCAGTGCATCGCGGTAGCCGTTGTAGCGGTTTCGTCCGAGCACGGTGTTGCCATGCATACCGTAGTAGGCAATGCGCTTGCATCCCGTTGCGGCAAGATGAGCCACAGCCGAGAAGGCACCTTGGTAGTCGTCCACCACCACGAGCGAGGCGTTGATGCCATTGCAGATGCGGTCGTAGAAGACAAGAGGAATGCCGCGGTCGATGAGCGACTGGAAGTGCTCATAGTGGTTTGTCTCTTTGGCTTGCGACACTATCACTCCGCACACCTGGTGGGCTTCGAACATCTGGCACAGCTGCACCTCGCGTTCATACGACTCGCGTGATGTTGTGGCAATGATGCGGAAGTCGCGTTTCGAGGCAGCCGCCTCAATACCGTTGAGGATGGTAGAGAAATAATAGTGGGTAAACTCTGGCACGATAACGCCAATCACTTTCACCGGCATACGTCGTGAGTTGCGTAGTGACTTGGCGATGTCGTTTGGGTAGAAATTGTTGGCGCGTGCGTAGTCGCATATTGCTTCGCACTTCTCCTTATTAACTCGATTTGAGCCGTTGAGGGCTCTTGACACAGTGGCTATCGACACTCCGAAATGTTCGGCAATGTCCTTCATCGTTGTCGGTTGCATTTTTTTTGTAGGGTTTGGGGTTTGTTTTTTTCTGTCTTTATCTTATTGAAGATTGTCTTTATCTTACTGAAGATTTTTGTTATCTTGGTTTATTTTTTTTTCACGCTGCAAAGTTATCACATTATTTTTATATGGCAATGCAATGTTGTTTTTTGATGCATGTCAAAGCGTGCAAACGTTTACATCGTTTGCAAACGTTTACACGCTGAAAATAAAACATTTAGCATAAAAAATAATACAAGATATTGAATAAGATGATAATTTTGCATCAGAGTTCAATAAGAACCCCAAAAAGGAGACAATTAAAAACCGCAATTTCTAACAATTTATTATAATATCAAAAGCTACAATGATGAAGCAGGTTAAATTCCAAAGTGCTATCAGAACAGCTGCGCTTGGCGCAACAATGTTTCTGTCGGCAAGTGCCTTTGCACAGCAGATGGTTGTGAAGGGCCATGTAGTAGACGAGACCGGCGAACCAGTCATCGGTGCTTCCGTCAAGGTTGTTGGCGGACAGACGGGTGCAGTGACCGACCTCGACGGCAACTTCTCGATTTCAGCCGATAAGAAGGCTGTGCTTGAAATCACCTACATCGGCTATGAGCCGGTAAAGATTCAGGCAGGTCAGAATCTTAAGATCAAGCTCGCCAACACATCCACCACTCTTAACGACGTAGTTGTGATTGGTTATGGTGTAGCTAAGAAGAACGACCTTACTGGTTCGGTGACAGCTCTTAAGCCAGACGAGAAGAACCATGGTATCATTACTTCGGCTCAGGACATGATCCAAGGTAAGATTGCCGGTGTAAATGTAAACTCTGCATCAGGTGCTCCTGGTGATGGTGCACAGATTCGTATTCGTGGTGGTGCTTCTTTGACAGCAAGCAACAACCCGTTGATTGTTATCGACGGTATGCCAATGGATAACAATGACACTAAGGGTGTTAATAACCCTTTGTCTCTTGTCAATCCAAATGATATCGAGAGCTTCACTGTATTGAAGGACGCTTCGGCAACAGCCATCTATGGTTCGCGTGGTTCTAACGGTGTTATCATCATTACAACAAAGAAGGGTCGCAGCGGCCAGAAGCCTCAGGTTTCTTACAATGGTACAGTCTCTGTAAGCACAATTGCCAAGAAGCTGGACGTGATGAACGCATCAGAATATGTTGACTTCATCAAGAATTATTACGGCGAGGATTCTTCTGCCTACCAAGGCTTAGGCTGGAAGGAGTTCAATGCAGACGGCACACCAAACTATGCTGCCGGCACATACGACACCGACTGGCAGGACGAAATATATCGTAATGGCATCAGCCAGGAGCACAATGTAAGCTTGACAGGTGGCATCAACAAGCAGTCTTGGTCTATGCCTTATCGTGTCAGCGTAGGCTACACTGGTCAGGAAGGTATCTTGAAGGGTTCAGACTACAAGCGTGTTACCGCAGGCTTCAACATCAATCCTTCATTGCTCGACAAGCACCTCAACATCAACATCAACGGTAAGTATTCTTACTCAAAGACAGTTCCTGGTGGAACAGATGCTATTGGCGCAGCTATCAACATGGATCCTACTCGCCCTGTAAAGAGCAACGACGAGAAATTCAAGAACTGGGGAGGTTATTGGCAGTGGGCACTATCTACTACAGCATACGACCCAACATTCCCATACAATCGCAATGATGACGCTCCTACAAACCCAGTAGAAAAGGTAGAGAACTACGACTTCTACAAGAGTGCACACGTTCTCTTGGGCAACGTAGAGGCTGACTATAAGATTCATGGCTTCGAAGACCTTCATTTGCATGCTAACTTAGCCGGTGAATATACAACCGGTGGTGAGTACAACACCAATAATCCTCAATCTACATACGGATTCTACTATGGTGGCAACAGCGAGAACAAGGAGAAGAAGTATAACCTCTTGGCTACAGCCTATGCCCAGTACACCAAGGACTTCAACAAGGCCAACCACTTCGACATCATGGCTGGTTATGAATATAGCCACATGAAGTATTG